>JAICWZ010000301.1 GCA_025966355.1 Thermomicrobiaceae bacterium | reverse complement strand
GTCGCGGAAGAAGCGGGTGCGGACTACGTCGGTAGCGATGACATCGTGCAGCAGATTCAGGATGGCTGGCTCGAATTTGATGCCGCGATCGCCATGGCCGATCAGATGGGCAAGGTCGGTGGGCTCGGCCGTATCCTCGGTCGTCGCGGTCTCATGCCGAACCCGCGCAGCGGCACCGTGGTCCGCACGGTCGAGGACTTGCCGGACGTCATCCATGAACTGAAGCGCGGTCGCGTCGAGTTTCGCAATGACCGCACCGGGTTGGTCCACGTCGCCATCGGCAAGAAGAGCTTTGAGACTCCAGCGCTGGAGGCGAATCTGATGGCGCTGATCGATGCGATCGTGCGCGCGAAGCCGTCGGGCGCCAAAGGCGTGTATTGCCGTTCAATCACGCTCACGAGTACAATGGGCCCTGGCGTGCCGCTCGATGTGACGCGCACGCTGGAACTTTCCGCGGAGCAGACGGCTTAGCGGAACGCCGCAATCGAATATCTTGACCGCGCTCAAGACCGCTGGGGCACGCAGTGCTTAATCATCCAGCCGAGGCGTGGGACAGAGCGTCACCGTCATCAGATCATGATGCATGAATGAGCTTTGCCCCTGCGCTCGTGCGGCGCAGGGGCTTTTGATTGCTATTCGGCACTTGAAGGGAGGTGAAGGGAATGCCAACGCCAAAGAAATTGCAGGAGATCAATGAGATTTCGGAGCTGCTGAAAGGCGCGCAGCTGGCGATCCTGACGGATTACCGTGGTCTGAAAGTATCCGATTTGCAGACGCTCCGTTCGCAGCTGCGGCCGCACTCGGCGGGCATCCGCGTGGTCAAGAACACCTTGACCGCGATTGCCGCGGATAACGCCGGACTCGGCGAACTGCGATCGACGTTGACCGGCCCGACCGCGCTCGTCTATGCGAACGAAGATCCGGTCGCGCCGTCGAAAGTCGTCAGCGATTTCGTTCGGACGTCGCGTATCTTGCAGATCAAGCTGGGTGTGCTCGAAGGACAGGTCATTCAGGCCGACGCGATCGAAGAGCTTGCGAGCTTGCCGCCGCGAGACGTATTGCTGGCACGCGTTGTCGGTAGTGTGCAGTCGCCGCTGGCCGGACTCGTCGGAGTGTTGTCGGCGACGATTCGTTCGCTCGCCTACGTCTTGCAGGCGCGCTCTGGACAGCTTGGCGGCAGCGAAGAAGCTGCCTGAGCAATATCGTTGGTCCGTTCGTACGATGAGTTTGTATTGAAAACAGGAGACGTACAGATGTCAGTTGGTCAAGAGAAGATGGATGAACTGATCGGTACGATCGAGCAGATGACGGTGCTCGAGCTTTCCCAGCTGGTCAAGGCGCTTGAGGATCGCTTCGGCGTCAGCGCGGCGGCCCCGATGGCGGTCGCGGCGGCTCCGGCGGGCGGCGGCGCGGCGGCTGAGGTTGCCGAGGAGAAAGACACGTTCGACGTCGTTCTGACCGAGATCGGCCCGAACAAGATTCAGGTCATCAAGGCGGTTCGCGAACTGACGAGCCTCGGCCTGAAAGAGGCCAAGGATGTCGTCGAGGCCGCGCCGAAGGCAGTTAAAGAGGGCGTGAACAAGGACGAGGCTCAGGCGGCCAAGGAGAAGCTGGAAGCGGCCGGCGCCAAGGTCGACGTCAAGTAGGCATCAAACGTTGGTTTCGAGCACGGCAGCGCCCTGGCATATTCATGCCGATTCGCTGACCGGCTCGAAACCGGCGTATGCTATACTGGCGAATAACAACGGGGCGTAGCGCAGCCCGGTAGCGCACCGGTATGGGGTACCGGCGGTCGGAGGTTCGAATCCTCTCGCCCCGACCAATCACCGCCACAGACAGACTTCGCGGACCGTGGAGCACCGGGCCGCAAGGCCAATAGAGGACCAAATACCATGGAGACGACCGCCCGGCGCACGCGGGTTATCATCGCGGATGATGAGTCGATCATTCGCATGGATTTGCGTGAGATGTTGGCGCATCTCGATTATGACGTGGTCGGCGAAGCATCGGACGGCATGGCGGCGCTCGAGTTGACCGAAAGGCTCCGTCCGGATCTCGTCATTCTCGACATCAAAATGCCCGGCATCGACGGTATTGAAGCAGCCGAACGAGTGGCTGAACGACGCCTGGCTCCGGTCGTTTTGTTGACCGCCTACAGCGAGCGACATCTCGTTGAGCGCGCCAAAAGCGCCGGCGTCTCGGGGTACCTGGTCAAGCCGTTTCGTGAGAGCGAATTGACGCCGGTCATCGAGCTCGCGCTCGCACGCTTCAACGACGTCCAATACCTTAAGCACGAGGTTGAACAGTTGCGCGATGCATTGGAGACGCGGAAGCTGATTGAACGAGCGAAAGGTATCCTGATGGAGATTCATAATCTCAAGGAAGCCGATGCGTTCAGTCGCATGCGTCGCACCAGTATGGACAACCGCAAGTCAATGCGCGAAGTCGCCGAGGCAATTCTGCTGACCTACCAGATCGAAACCCGCAACCCATAATCACTCAGAATAGAATCGGACCTCTTCGCACTCATGGCGTCGGCGTAGGCGTTGGCGTCGTGGTCGGCGATGGAGTCGGGGTTGGCGCGATTTCGGAGACCGTCACGTTGACGTTCTGCGGATCGATCTCACGATATTGCACACCTGCCGGCATGATGACGCGCGGCTGCAACTGGTAGGTCCCCGGACCAGCACCATTCAGATCGACGACGACGGAAATATCGCTCGCTGTCAGCCCCTCGACAACCGGTTGTGACCCTTCAATTGTCACCGTCGCTTCTTTGGGCGTAAACGATGCGGTCGTGCCCGCCTTCACGTTGACGGCCGTGATCGGGATATTCGTCACCTGTTGCTGGAACGACTGCTTGCGGATCTGAATTGAAACCGTTACCGACTGGTGATCGACCGTCACGCCGGGCGGCAACTTCGACAGATCGAGCGCGACATTCGGGACATCCTTCGATTCGCTCCAACCGGTAATATCGACCGGTTCGGTTGTAAGATAGAGAACCTTGGCAATTTCGTCGGCCGGCCCGTCGATGATCACTTCGTCGCTCGGTACCGCGGTCGGTGGGCGCACGAGCTCGTAGCCAGGCGCCAGGGCGTCGGTTCCCGTTACTTCTGGGATGACGCGGCGCACCTGACCGCTAACCTGCAAGTTGACGTTCAGCGTCACCTGCGCTGGATCGAGCGTCACGTTCGGCACCGGATTGTCCTGTGCGTCGACCGGCACGGGTGTCACCAGTTCGGTGAAACTGGCGGTGCGACCGGACACGGCGACATCGACACGCACGGCTGCCACCTTCGACACGTTATCGCGTGGCCCGCTTACGGTGACGGTGTTCGGATCGGTGGTGATCGAGTTGATTGAATAATTCGCCGGTAGATCCGACGGCTGTGTCGTCTTGACTTTGATGCCCGACTTCGATGTGATCTCGTCGAGTGTCACCTGCACGCTTTCCGGCGTGACCTGTCGCACCCGAATGCGGCCCGGCGCAGAGACGTCGACCCCGAGTGTGGCAACACCGGCCTTCTTTACTGAACTGAGATCGATATCCGCTTCGATATCGCCCGTTTC
>JAICWZ010000180.1 GCA_025966355.1 Thermomicrobiaceae bacterium | reverse complement strand
TCCGAGTCGATTTCGTCGGCGCCGTCGATCGTCAGGTCGATCCGTTCCACGTCCTGCAACGCGACGAGTGGGATGCCGAGCCGGCGCGCCAGATCCTCGGACCGACGCGAGGTCGGCACACCGCTGATGCGCAGGCCGGCCGTGACGCGCTCACCTAACGTGCGAATGGCGAAATCGGCAGTCGAGCCGGTGCCGAGCCCGACCACCATGCCATCAGTCACACGCAGGGCGGCAGCCTCAGCCGCCGCCCGTTTTTCCGCTTCGATCGTTCCGGCCAAACCCGTGCCTTTCAGAGGCGCTCAATCAACGACAACCTGGCAATGTAAACATCGTACGGGCGGCCACGGGGGGCCGCCCCTACCAGGGGAGAATCGCGCTAGCGGCTCACGAGTTCGCGGGCCGCGTTGACGATATCCTGACCGGTCAGGCCGAAGTGCTCCAGCAGTTCGTCCTCGCTGCCCGATGTCGCGAACGTATCTTTCAGATCGACAAAGCGCGTGCGGCATGGCTCGGTGCGCGCCAGCACCATCGCCACCACGCTGCCGAGTCCGCCGTGATGCAGGTGTTCCTCGGCCACCACGATGGCGCCCGTTTCGCGCGACGCGGCCACGATCGCCTCTTCGTCGATCGGCTTCACCGTCGGCATATCGAGGACGCGGGCATCGATATTTTCCTTCGACAGTTCCTCGGCCGCTTCCAGGGCGGCGGCGACCATCAGTCCGTTGGCGATGAACGTGATGTCGGTTCCCTGGCGCACGGTGATTGCCTTGCCGATCTCGAACGACACCTGGTCGTCATAGATGATCGGCACGCCGGGGCGACCAACCCGCAGATAGGACGGTCCGTCGAGGCTCATCAAGGCGCGCATCGCGGCACGCGTCTGGAACTCGTCCGACGGCACGATGACCGTCATACCCGGCAGGGCGCAGGCGAGCGCGACATCTTCGATGCCCATCTGCGAGGGACCGTCTTCGCCGATGCTGATACCGGCGTGACTGCCAACCAGCTTCACGTTCAGATGCGGGAAGGCGATGCCCATGCGGATCTGGTCGTAGGCGTTGCACATCAGGAAGGCGGCGAAGCTGGCTGCCACCACCGTCTTTCCAGCCGCGGCCAGCCCGGAGGCAACGCTCACCAGGTTTGACTCGGCGATGCCGACATTGAAAAAGCGCTCGGGATGATCTTCGGCAAACCATTCGGTACGCGTCGAGTTGTGGACGTCTCCATCGACCACGAAGAGTTCGGGATGCTCGGCTCCGAGCGCGCGGAGCGCTTCGCCGAAGGCATCGCGTGTTGGTTTGCCCATTTTGAGACCGACTGCCGCTCCAAGGTTCATCCGATCTCCTCCAATGCCGCTGCAAGCTTATCCTTCGGCACGGCTTTCCCATGCCAGGTGTAGTCGATTTCCATGAAGTGCAGGCCCTTTCCTTTAATGGTGTGCGCGATGATGGCGAAGGGGCCGTCGTTGTAGTTCGTCGCTTCGGTCAGCGCCTGATGCACCTCATTCAGGTCGTGCCCGTTGATTTCGACCGTCTTCCAGCCGAAGGCGCGCCATTTCTCGGGATAGAGCGACGGATCGGTCAGGTTCGAGACGGCGGTCGTCTGCTGAAACTTGTTATTGTCGACGATCACCGTCAGATTGCCGGCCTTCAGATTGGCAGCCGCCATGGCCGCTTCCCAGATCTGGCCCTCTTCCAGCTCGCCATCGCCGGTGATGACGTAGACGTTGTAGAGCCGCTCGGCAGAGCGTGCCGCCAGCGCCTGGCCCAGGCCGATCGACAGACCCTGGCCGAGACTGCCGGTCGAGGCTTCAACGCCCGGCAGGCGACGCATGTTCGGATGCCCTTCGAGGGGGCTGCCGTACTTGCGCAGCGTCATCAACTCCTCTTTCGGGAAATAGCCCGCCTCGGCGAGGATGGCGTAGAGAATCGGCGCGGCGTGGCCCTTCGAGAGAATAAAGCGATCGCGCTCCGGCCAGTGCGGCTTCTTCGGGTCGTACTGCAAGATGCCGCCGAAGTAGAGCGTCGCCATGATTTCGACGATCGAAAACGAACTGCTCGGGTGGCCCGAACCGGCCTCGGTGGTCATCTCGAGCACGTCGCGGCGCAGCGTTCGCGCCAAATCGGCCAGCTTCGCGGCGTCGAAGGTCGCTGGTCCGTTCGCCCGTTCAGTCTGCTGATCTCCCATACCTGTCGTCCTTCCGATGAATGGATGGTGTGTTACCCAATGCGGCGTCGCAAAACCGTTGCCGCCGACCGGTGGGTGGAACCGATTCCGTCCTGACACGTTTTTTCACGGAGGCCACGGCAGGCTCGTCGTACCAGGTTCCCAGACCCCGTGGTATAAACGTGTGACATCCGAAAAGCTGCCGGAGGAGGTACGCATGGTGCAGGGACGACTTGTCCCAGGACGTCTCATCCTCAGTCTTGCGCTCGCAATATCGGTTCTTCCGTCGCTGGTCTCCATACCAGCGGCCGCCGCGGCGACTCCCGACGCGTCCAGCGCGCTCACCTTCCGCGTCTTTGGTTATCGCGAGGGACTCGTCGGCGGCACCACCGCTAACGGCCACGTTATACAACCGAACGACCATTTTGTCGCGCTTCCCTGTGCCTGTGCGCTCTCGAGCAAGGGCGGCAACGAATTCCAGGTCCAGATCGAGTATAACGGCAAGACGGTCATCGCACCCGTCTGGGATGTCGGCCCCTGGAATACCGACGACAACTACTGGGATCCGTCCGCCAATCGAACGTACTCCGATCTCCCCCAGGGTGTGCCCGAAGCACAGGCCGCCCATGACGATGGTTACAACAACGGGCTCGACGGTTCCGGCCGGAAAGTCGGCAGCCCCGGCGGCATCGACATCGGCGATGGCACCTTCGCCGATCTCGGCATGACCGACTCCGACTATGTGCAGGTCACGTTCCTCTGGACGAAGGGCGCTCCAGCCAAGGCAGCCTTCCGCCCGGCGCTCGAAACGCTCCCGGCACTGCCGAGCGGCTACGAAGATATGCCGACGGTTTACAGCGGCGATCGTCCGCCGCTCGACGCCGTCGACGCCAAAGACCCGAGTCTCTATCACTACTTCCCGCTCACCGGCCACAACGTGCCGAACGTCCTGATGGACTACTGGAACACCCACGGCAGCTGGAGCAACATCGGCCTGCCGATCTCCGAGGTCTACCGGCAGGTGAACGACGACGGTTCGACGCGCCTCACCCAGTTCTTCGAGCGCCAGGTGCTCGAATGGAACGCCGGTGACGACAATAAGCCGATCGTGACATCAAGCCTCATCGGCTACACGGCGAGCGCGCCCGATTCGGCGCGTGCCAGGATCGCCGCCTTCGACAGCAACGACCACGCCGTCTACTTCCCGCAAACCGGCCACAAGCTGGCCAATGGCTTCCTGCACCACTGGCAGGATAACGGCGGGTTAGCGACCTTCGGCTATCCGATCACCGAGGAATTCGCGGCCGAAACACCGGACGGTCGTAAATACGTGGCGCAGGTCTTCGAACGCGCCCGCTTTGAATGGTGGCCCGACAAGGCCGGTCAACCCGGCGACATCACCCAGGGCCTCCTTGGGGTCGAGCTGTTACAGAAAGAGGGCTGGCTCGATAAATAAGCGAGCGTATGCCGCGGAGCGGCCCTCACGGGGTGAGGGCCGCTCCGTGCGTTGTGGCACGTGCGCCAATAAGACGGTAAAGTTGAGAGTAAGACGTGGGGAAACAGTCGTCCTCCATGCTTGAGCAGCGACTCGGCGATAGGGCGACCTTTTGTTCGTGACTTCGGGACAGTTCACGAGCTTTTTCATCTCACCATTGCTCCGGTAGAGCGACCCGGAGCCCGGGCAGGACATGATCGATCTCCCGCGAACCTCCGGTGCGACCAGCAACGGACGCGTTCGGCTCCGGTTCACCGGTGCGCAGGCTGGCATTCGTAATCGTGCCGGCCGTGCCAGCACCGGTTCAACACGACCGGTCCGATACGTGCAGCGACCCGTGTGCCCCGCTCAATCTCCGCCGCGATCGGCGGCGTCATGCTGAAACGCCTCATCATCATCACCGTCGCCATCGGCTCGGCCGTCTTTTTTATTCTCTTCACCGATCTCGAATCGCTGAGCAGCGCCGTCTTCTCGATGCCGGCCAGTTCACTCTTGCTTCTCGTCCTGTTGCTTCTGGGCAATGAACTGCTGAAAGCCGTGCGCTGGTCGTATCTCCTGCGTGCCAGCAAGCTGCGCATTCGGCGCACCGACGCCATCACCTCGTATCTCGCCTCCCAGGCGGCCAGTTCGCTGCCGGGCGGCAGCGTCATGAGCGCACGACTCGCCGAAGAGCACGGGCAAATCCGCATGTACCAGGCGATTTCAAGCCTCGTGGCGCAGGTGATCGCCGATTTCTTCTCGCCGGGCATCCTCGCGATCATCGCCATTCTGCTGACCGGTCAGCCACCGCTGCAAATCATCATGCCGGTCTTCACCATAATGCTCGGCTTCGGCTGCATCATCGTCGTGCGCAGCCGCCGCATCGCCTTCGGGGTCACGCGGTTTCTGCAACGCTGGCGGTTGACGCGCCGCTTCGTGCCGGAGGAATCCGATTTCTGGGATCACAGCGCGCTCTTGATGAAGCCGCGGGTCATGTTCAACACGATCAATATCGGCATCGTCTCGACGGTTATTTCGGCGATCACCATCTGGATCATCACCGACGCGCTGACTGACCGCGGTATCTCCTTCAACGAAGCGCTCTACGCACACTCGTTCAGCGTCGTGGCACGCCACGTGATCCCGGTGCCGAGCGGCATCGGTATCAGCGATGCCAGCCTGGCCGGCGTGTTGAACTACATCGGCATCGGTCTGGCGCGCGCCACCTTCATCGCGCTCGCCTATCGCACCATCGGCATGATCTTCCGCACCTTCCTCGGCCTGCTCGTACTCGTCG
>JAICWZ010000381.1 GCA_025966355.1 Thermomicrobiaceae bacterium | reverse complement strand
TCCGCCTATAGCCCGCACCGGTGGCTCCAGAATGCGAGACGTCCAACATGACATCCGGGCAGCCGCGACTCCGAATCCTGCATCTGGCATATGAGGACCCGCACCAGCCCGGAAGCGGCGGTGGATCAGTTCGAACCTGGGAAATCAACCGCCGCCTGGCCGACCGGCACGATATCTCGGTGATCACCGCCGGATACCAGGACGCGGTCGAACGCATCGAGGACGGTATTCGCTGGATCCCCCTGCGCCCCCGAACCGGCGGCAAAATCGACCGCCTCGCGTACTTCGCACAGGTCGGCCCCGCTCTGCACCGGTGGTCGCATGACCTGGTGGTCGAAGATTTCAGCGCACCATTCAGTACCGCGTTTTCACCGCTCTTTACACACGCGCCGGTGGTCGCGTCGGTTCAATGGATGTTCGCCCGCGAAATGCGGCGCAAATATCATCTGCCGTTTGACTGGGTTGAGCGTCTGGGACTCAGGCGGTACTACGACTTCATCACGGTCTCTTCGTGGCTGGCGCGTGAAGTCGGACGACGAAAGCCGAAGGCGATCATCGAACCGATCCCCAATGGGATCGATGAGGTCGCCTTCAGAACCGAACCGCAACGTCCGCAGCACCTCTTATTCGTCGGACGGCTCGACGCAGCACAAAAAGGCGTCGATCTTCTGCTCGACATCTACGCCCGACTCTGTCGCCGGTTCGACGGTTCACCACCTCCCCTGCTGATCGCGGGCGACGGACCGGATCGGGATGCGCTCGTCGCGCGTGCTGAACAGCTGGGTATCGCTGATCGGGTCGAGTTTCTCGGACGAGTCGAGGGCATTGAAAAATTTCGCCTGATGGCGGAGGCGTATGCGGTGCTGATGCCGTCGCGATTCGAAACGTTTGGAATCGTGGCCGCCGAAGCGCTCGCCGTTGGCGTGCCGCTGGTGGCGTTCGACACCGGCCCTTTGCGGGAGGTCGCAGGCGGTGGAGGAGCGTCTCTCGTGTCGCCATTTGACCTAGATGGCTTTACCACGGTCGTGCTCAATGTGATTTCCGAGCACGACGGCCGCGATCGGGCACGGGAGAAGGGTCGTGCCTGGACGCAACGTTATCGCTGGGACGAGATCGCCATGCGACAGGAACGACATTACCTGCAAACCGTGGAGCGCTCAATCGAACAGCATGCCCGAGGCAGGTGACATACGCGCGTAAACGACTGGACCACCATGCGAGGAGAGACAAGCTTCCACATCGGGAACGCCGCCGATGTGGCTCCCGATCCTGTGCCTTCGGCGCGCGCGCGGGTTGCGCTGGTCGTGATGGGCAGGCGTGTGCCCAACCCGTCAGAGTCGCCATCGCATCGTGAAATGAGCATCGCTCGGAAGAATGGTGTCGGTTTTGAGTACGCGGATCATTTCCCCAACGCAGCGGCAATTCTGTCGGCCGAGAACGATCGGCTTACCGCATTTCTTAGCACGCTGGAGAAAACGTCCGAATCGTTTCAAGCTGCCAAAATTCCGCACATCCTGATCAAACATCGGCGGCGATATCGCTACTACGACTCCAACGTGGACGTCGTCGTCTCGCGTGGCGACTGGAATCGTGCGATCGACCTTTTGCACGCGCGCGGGTACGCCGGGAATGTCATGTTCAAGGAGCCGGACAAGATCATGTTCAACCATCCTGCCAAGCGCGCAAGCGTGCATCTGCACCCCGGAGTCACCTGGAACGGCGTCCCGTATATCTCGACCGAATGCCTCTGGCGCAACGCGCATCCCCAGAGAAACGATTTTCGCAGAGAGCTATCAGACGAATTCGAATTTCTGGTGAGCGTGGGGCATCTCCTGTTCGAGAATTATGAGATCACGCTCGGCGACCTGCTCTCTTTCAGTCGCGACCTCCAGACAGGCACGATCGACGTCGCGAGGCTGTCAGCCATCGCCCGAGCGAACCGTTGGGAATGGGGCTTCCGGCAGGTGTACGAGCAGGTGGCGACGCTCGTGGAGAAGTGGAATGCCACTCCTGACGACGCGGACGCACCGGGCCATCTCCTCAGCTACCCCTATCAAATCCCGCCGGCGGTCCTGGCACGCACGTATTCTCGACGGATCGTCGGTAACGCTCGCGACGGCTATTGGCGGCACGCCCTGCGAGAGATCTACGCCTATCCGACGTTTTACGCGTTGAAGCGGCGCCACGACCTGCGCGGGCTTTGGAGGTTGTGACGATGGGACGGTTGCGCTCAATCGCATTTATCGGCGTTGACGGCTCGGGCAAGTCGACGCAGGCCCGACTCCTGCGCAGGTATCTCCAGCGCGATGGAGCCGCGATCGTCGAGGCGCATTCCTACGGTCTCAAGGTTCTGAGATTCGTCGCCGGCCGCGCACGACGGGGAGATCGTTCGCCGGCCACAGCCGCCACATCTGACGGATCGGCCCGTCGGTTGATTGCGCTCGCCGAGATGTTCGACATCGCGCTCTATGCCTGGGCGCGCTATCTGTGGGCTCGCACAAAGGCATTGAGATCGCAGCAACCATGCTGGCTCGTGTCGGATCGTTCGTTCGATGACGTGCTTGCCAAGCATCTTCAACTCGGCACCTGGCCACCTTCGATGCTCCGTGCGATTCGCCGACTGAGTCCGCCGATCGAGATGACCATCTGGCTCAGGATTGAGCCGGAGATCGCTCTGGCCCGCGACCGCGATTTTCCGCTCTCATACTATGAGCGGGCGGACGCCGCCTACAGTCAGCTCAGCCAATGGGTCCACGTCAGCGTGATCTCGACCACCGAAATTGGGGCTGAAGTGGCCGCATGCCACGTCCGACGGATGCTCAGCCTTGACGACCGGGAACCGATTGCCGGCAACCCGTGGGATCGTGTCGTGTCTCAGAAGCGGACGTGACGAGATCGATTCGTCCATGCGCGGACGGAGGTTACGATGTCGCGTCGAATCCTTATGTCAGGCAGCT
>JAICWZ010000143.1 GCA_025966355.1 Thermomicrobiaceae bacterium | reverse complement strand
CTTTCTTGATGAACCGACCCTTGGGCTCGACACGACCTCGGCGCGCGTACTGCGCGATCTAGTCGCCTGTCTGAGCGTCAAGGGGACGACAGTCTTCATCACCACACACTACATGGAAGAGGCGGATGAACTCTGCGACCGGGTCGCGTTCTTGAGCCATGGCGAAATTGTGGCGCTCGACGCACCGCGTGAATTGAAGCTGCGCTACGGGCAGCGGACGGCGCGGGTCCTGCTGCGTGATCGCCGGGAAGAGACGATCCGGTTGGATAACCCGGCCGATGCGATGCGCCTGGAGCAGTGGATGGCGCAGGACAACGTCCTCACCCTCCACTCGCAGGAAGGGACGCTCGAGGATGTCTTCATTGAGCTGGCCGGCCGGCCGCTGTAAACAGAGGGAGCCGCATGCACCCGCGCATGATCCAGTCGATCTTCAAGAAAGATCTCAAGGACGCCATCCGCGATTCACGTGTACTGGTCGCCATCCTCGTGCCGATCGCGATCGGCGTGCTCTATAACTTCATGTTCAACGACACGACCCCAACGCCGAGCGCGACCGTTGCCTGGTATGCGGACGGCGCGACGCGTCTGCTCGACACGATTCAGACAGCCTCCGGTGATTCGGTGAAACTGACGTTCGATCAAAAGCCCTCGGCGGATGCCGTGCGTACAACGATGGAAGACAAGGACGCCGATATCGGCATCGTCGTACCGGCTAACTTCGACGCCCAGATCGCCCAGGGCGCGACCCCGCGGCTCACCGTCTTCCTGCCTGAAACCTCGAACTTCGCGGGCAACTATGTGGCGGCGGCGATCGATCCGGCGATCCGCGGAATGGCCGGTCAGCAGGACCCCGCGCGGATTGAAGTAAGCCGCGTCGCCTCCGATACCGCGTCGGATGCGATCTTCGACCAGGTCGGACTGCGGCGCTATTTCGTGCTGTTCGCGGTCATTCTGGAGATCGGGATGATCGCCATGCTGGCGGTGCCGATCATCCTGACCGAAGAGGTCGAGAAGCGGACGATGGAGGCGCTCGTGCTGGTCGCCTCGTACGTCGACATCGTGATCGCCAAGGCGCTTGTCGGGCTCGCCTATAGCGTCGTCGCGACGGTGTTGCTTCTCGCGGTCACGCGGGTCGTGCCGGAACGCATGGTCCTCTTTGCGCTCGCGGCGCTGGCGCTCGGTATCACGATGATCGGCTTCGGTCTGCTGCTCGGTGGGCTCTTCAAGAGCGCGAATCAGCTCAACACCTGGGGCGGCGTCGTGCTTCTGCCGGTCGTGGCACCCGCCTTCGTTGTCGGCCTGCCGATTCCCGGCTGGCTGCAAACGATCTTCGACTTTTTGCCGACGAGTCAGGCAGCGCGCGTCATGCTCGACAGCATGATGAACCAGTCGTACTTCGGGCAGACCTGGCTCTCATTCATCGTCATCATCATCTGGGCGCTCGCCGCCTACGCGTTGCTCGTTTACCGGCTGGCGCACCGGGAGGCGTAACGGTAACTCTCGCAGAGGCGCAGAGAGCGCAGAGTTCTTCTTTATTTTAATCTCTGCGCCTCCGCGCCTCTGCGAGAGATCGATCTCCTCGACGAACCGCCCTACTCCGCGACGTTCAGCGCGGTGCGCAGGCCCTCGCCGAAGTAGTTGAAGGCGGCGACGGTGATGAGGATGAGCAGGCCCGGGTAGATGGCGAGCATCGGCTCGGTCCAGACGTAGTTCTGGGCGCCGGTCAGCATGTTGCCCCAGCTGGCCTGCGGCGGCTGAATGCCGAGGCCGAGATAGCTGAGCGACGATTCCAGGATGATCGCCACGCCGACCAGAATGCTGCTGGCGACGATTACCGGCGAGACCGACTGCGGCAGGATATGCCGGAACATGATCCGCCAGTCGGACGCACCGATCGACTTCGAGGCGAGCACGAAGTCGGAATCTTTGAAGCGCAGGAACTCGCCGCGCACCAGCCGCGCGATCGTCATCCAGCTTGTCAGTCCGATTGCCAGTTCGATCTTGGTCAGGCTCGGGCTAAAGAGCGAGAGGACAACAAGGAGTAACAGGAAGCCGGGGATCGCCAGCAGCGCATCGGTGAAGCGCATCACGAGCAGATCGGTCACCTTGCCAAAATAGCCGGAGACCGCGCCGAGCAATACCCCGACGGTGTCCGAGATCAGGACTGCGATCAGACCGACGATGAGCGAAACGCGCCCACCGTAGAGCAGGCGCGCGAAGACATCGCGGCCGTTCTCATCCGTTCCGAGCAGGTGGTGGATCGACGGACCCGAGAGCATATTCGTGAGATCGAGTTCATTCGGCGAATAGCGCAGGAAGAACGGTCCGATGAACGCCAGAATGTACAGAATCACCAGGATGATCAGCGAATAGAAGCCAGGCCGGTAACGGACCAGCCGGTTCGCAAAGACATGAAAGGGGCTTTGCGCATCGCGCTTACTGGTGCGTGCCTTGGAGGCGAGCGTCGTTTCAGCCATCTACTTCAATCTCACACGTGGATCGACCAGCATATAGGCGAGGTCGGTTACCAGGTTAATCAGAATCACGAACGCGGCGACGAGCACCGTGATGCCCATGACGACTGGATAGTCGCGTGTGAAGGCCGCGTCGACCGCCAGGCGTCCCATCCCCGGCCAGCCGAAGACGCTTTCGGTGACGGCTGCACCGGCGACGACGATCGGCAGGGAGAGGCCGACGATCGTAATAATCGGCACCAATGCGTTGCGCAGTACATGCAGGTAAGTGATGCGCGATTCGGGCAGCCCTTTGGAGCGCGCCGTCCGCACGTAATCCTGGCTCATCACTTCCAGCATGCTCGCACGCACAAAGCGCGTGAACTGGGCGATCGTCGGCGTCGCCAGCACAATAGCCGGCATGATCAGATGTTTGAGCAGATCGGGAAAGGTCGAGCCCTTATTCGTGGTGTACATGCCGGATGACGGCAGCCAGTGGAGTTTCACCGAGAAGATGATGATCAGCACGATGCCGAACCAGAAGACCGGAATCGCCAGACCGACGAAACTCATGGCGCTCACGATATTGTCGGCGGCCGAACGCGCCCGGTTGGCGCTGTAGATTCCGAGCGGGATCGACACGATGAGCGACAGGACGAATGATGTCCCGGCCAGGATCAGCGTGTTCGGGAAGCGCTGGCGAATCTCGCTCAACACCGGACGGTTGTCGGTGTACGACAGCCCGAGGTCGCCCTTGGAAAGCGCTTCGACCCACTTCAGATACTGAACGGGGATCGGTTCATCCAGCCCGAGGTTGGCCCGCATGCGGGCGATCTGGGCCGCAGGCAGCTTGGTATCAGCCATCACGGCCGAGGGACCGCCCGGTGCCGCATGGATCAGTCCGAAGACGATGATGGTGACGAGTACCAACAGGATTGCCGACTGGATCAGCCGGCCCACAACATAGCGTGCCATGTTCTCCGCCGTCATTTGGGTGTGACCGGGGTGGCGCTTTTCATCGAAGCGCCACCCCAGTGTCGTCCAAGCGCTACGAGCTAACCGTCATCTTGTATGTGTAGTAGAGCGCGTCGCGAATGCCGATGCCCGGCATACCCTGCACGCGCTTGGCGATCGCTCGGAACTCCAACGGATAGAGCATGAAGACATCGACCTGGTCGTCATACAGCTTCTGCTGGAGCTTGGCGTAGATCGTCTTTCGTTCGTCTTGCGTCAGCGCCTTGCGACCGTCGGCGAACATCTGGTCGACGTCGGCGTTTTTGTACTTGTCGGTGTTGTCGTCCGAATAACCGCTATAGAGCGCATCCGGATCCGGCGGCGTGATCCACCATTCGATGGCGGTATCGTAGTCCGACTTCGAGGTCATGTCGTACCACTTGTTGAACTCTTCAGAGTCGATCGTCGGGTTCATGCCGAGCTTCTGGAAGTACTGCTGGCAGGCCAGGGCGAACGCCTGCCGGGTCGGATTGCCGACGTCGAGCAAGATCTTGAAGTCGAACGGCTTGCCATCCTTCATCAGCTTGCCGCCCTCGGTGGTACAGCCCGCGTCCTTCAGCAACTGCTTCGCTTTGTCAACGTCGTACGGGTACGGCTGTTGATCCTTCGGGTAGGCCCAGTTCATCGGCGGCGAGATCGGTCCGTTGGCGACCGAGCCCTTGCCACGCACGACCGTCTTGACGAGCGTTTCGCGGTCGAGCCCGTAGGCCATCGCCTGGCGCACACGGGCATCGCTGAAGAGGGGATTGCTGTTGTTGATCCCGAGGAAGTAGTAGTTGGTCTGGTTCGCGGTGTTGATCACTACGTTGGCGGCATTCTGGAGCGCATCGGCCTGCGACGGCTCGATCATCACGATATCGGCCTCGCCGGTGCGCAACTGCGCCACCTGGGTGTTGATGTCCGGCAGAATCTTGTAGACAACGGTGCCGATCTTCGGTGCGCCGTCCCAGTAATCGGGGTTCGCCACGAGCGTGACGTGGTCGCCCGAGACGAACTCTTTCCACTTGTAGGCGCCGGTGCCGACCGGATTCTGAACAAAGTCGACCGGTTTGTTCAGATCGACGCCGGTCAGAATCTTCTTCGGGATGATCATGATGTTGTACTGCAGCATGACGAGGAACGGGGCGTAGGGTTCCGACAATGCCAGCGTCACCGTCTGCGGGTCCGCCACTGTCGCACCGGTGAAGGGGCCGAGGTTGTTCAGGAAGGTCGCGTTGACGTTCTTGTCCTGCATCGTGTCGAAGGTGAACTTCACGTCGTCCGCGCTAAACGGATCGCCGTTGTGCCACTTGATGTTGTTGCGCAGGTGGAAGGTGTACGTTTTGCCGTCGTCCGAAACGTCCCACTTCTCGGCGTGGTCGGGTACCGGCTGGCCGGACGTCATGTCCGGGCGCACGAGCTGACCGAACAGATTCTTGTTGAGCAGGATCGAGGAGAGCCCGCCCGGCAGCGTAATCGGATTCGGTGTCGGGTTACTGATCAGCGGGATCGTCAGGGTCGCATTCGGATTGGCCGCGCCGCCGGACGACGCCGTGGTCGAAGCGCTCGTTGCCGCCGGGGACGCCGAGGAGCCGCTGGATGCGGTGCTGGAGGTTGAACCAGACGACGACGAGCCGGAGGTCGTGGTCGAGCCGGACGACGGCGTATTGTCGCTGCTGCTGCCGCACGCGTCGAGCAGCGTGCCGGCGATGCCGGCGATACCGAGCACCCCCGCCGTGCGCAGCAAGCCGCGCCGACTGAGCGCTTTCCCCATGAGTGCGAGATTGATCGATTCGCCGCTGTCGGGCGAATCGTTGGATAATCGCGTCACGTTGGTTGATCTCCTCCCGGACTAGTGCGATTCATGCCGCCGATCGACTATTTGGCGATGATCGCGAAAGCATCGCGAAATCGTTGCCGCGACTCCCCGCGGCCGGCCTCCTTCGCTCAGGTATGTGTCTCGAATCGTTCCCCGCCGAATGGACATGGCGACAAGTCGCGCGCCATACTTCGTATTGGACGGGCCACAACTCAAGCTGTAAATACGTCGTTTAGCGTATTGCCCGCGAACGGTACCCATCCATCCACAAGCGCCAGAATTATAGGAATTTCTGGAACAATTACCAGGGGAACGCCGAAAACGAGGGACGTGTTGCGGAGG
>JAICWZ010000067.1 GCA_025966355.1 Thermomicrobiaceae bacterium | reverse complement strand
GCGATCGTCTCGATCGCCATCGCGTACGACCCAACCGAATCCGAGTAGCGAGCCGGCAACGGCGGTCGCTGGTCAACGGGTAGCTTGCCGATCGCCGCGACGCCCGGCTCCGGCGGCCCAGGAGCCACCTTCTGCACGCCGAGCACCGTAATGAGATTCGCTGCCGCCGGCGTTCCGGCATCCGCACCGCCCGAAGGGGTGCTTGCCTGCGTGCTGGCTGCGGCGGTCTGCGCCGACTCCGTAGCCGGCGTACTGGACGTCGATGACCCACAGGCCGCCATCAGGCTGACCGCGGCCACCACAATTCCGGCGCGAACAAGACCCTTGCGCACGCGCACAATGAACCCCCTTTTTACTGAACCCCTCAGTACCACGCGCACCAAACGCGCCGTAGGCACGGCGCGCTTCAACAGACTCGGCAAAGGCCTATACCCACCATCGACAGGTCGGGAACGATCGCGCGTTCCAAACCCGATCACGGCCTCCGCCGCTGACATCAGCGGATCACATCATAGCAGCCCGCTCGATGCTTTTACAGTCCCACTTTGCAGACGATGTTGTCATACGAACGGGCCGAAAGTCAGGGAGGCATCCCCTGGCCGAGAAGAAATCCCACCCCCGGCCGGTCCCTTCCGCTAGCGATACGACATTGCCTGCAGGGTGAAGAGTTCGGCGTAGAGGCCGTCGAGGGCCATCAGTTCTTCGTGAGTGCCGTTTTCGACCAGTTCACCGTTCTCCAGGACGAGAATCCGGTCGGCCAAACGCACCGTCGAGAAGCGGTGCGAGATGAAGATCGAGGTTTTGCCTTCGGTCAGATCGCGCATACGCTGGAAGATGTCGTACTCGGCGCGGGCGTCGAGCGCGGCGGTTGGCTCATCGAGGATCAGGATCTGCGCGTCGCGCATGAAGGCCCGCGCCAGCGCCACCTTCTGCCACTGGCCGCCGGAAAGCTGATGCCCATTCTCGAACCATTTGCCGAGCATAGTCTCGTAGCCGTCCGGCAGACCGGCGATAACCGAGTCGGCACCGCTCTTCTGGGCGGCCGAGGCGATCACCCGCATATCGTTTATCTGCTCGGTACGCGCCAGTCCGATGTTTTCACCGGCACTCAGCTGGTACGTCACGTAATCCTGGAAGATGACGCCAATCTCTTTGTGGAGTTGAGCCGGATCGTACTCGCGTACATCGTGGCCATCGATCAGAATCTGGCCTTCCTTCGGGTCGTAGAGCCGCGCCAGCAGTTTGACCAGCGTCGTTTTCCCGGCGCCGTTGCGCCCGACGATCGCGACCGTTTCACCCGGTTCGATCGTGAAGCTGACATTGCGCAGCGCCGGTTGGCCGGTCCCTTCGTAGACGTGCGACACGTTGCGGAACTCGATCCCTTGCTGCATCGGGCGTCGCAGCGGAATCGGATGCTCCGGTGGCTTAATCTCCGGCTCGGCTTCCAGCAGATCGAAGAGCAGTTTCAGATAGAGCTGATGCTCGTAGATCGACGAAAGCCCGGTCAGGACACCCTGGAAGTTGTTCTGAATCGAAACCGCCGCCTGCGTGAAGAGCGTCAGGTCGCCAAGGGTGATGGCTCCGGCGATGGTGCGGACGGCGACGTAGAGATAGGTCGCGCTCGACACCAGAATCGAGAGCGCGCCCCAGGCGAAGCCGGCCAGATAGCGTCGGATCAGCAGCGAACGGTTCTCGGCGTAGTACTGATCGAAGATCACCCGGTAGCGATCAGTGAAGAAGCCGCCGAGATCGAAGAGCTTCACCTCTTTGTTGTACGTGTCGGTCGTCATGAGGTTCGTCAGGTACGACATCATGCGCCGCGCCGGTGACTGCCGCCGCATCAACTGATAGCCCCACCAGCCGTAGCGCGTGCTCGAAATGAACGCCGGAATCGGCGCCAGGAGCGCGACGACCGCCAGGAACCATTGCAGCTGCACAATCAGACCGACCATCGAGGCGAAGGTCAGTGTGGTGCGGATCAGCCCAAACGTCTGCGACACCATCATCGCCGGACGGCTGGCCGCCTCGCGTTGCACCTGCTGGATCAGGTCGTACGACTCGGAGCGCTCGAAAAAGGCGAGATCGAGCTTATCGACATGCTCCATCAGCGCCATCTGAATGCGATTCGATACCTGCTCCTGCAAGAGTTGCTGGGCGATATTGTTGAGCGTGCTGAAGAGGCTGCCGAGCGCGGCGATGACGAACTGCAAGCCGGCGATGATCGCGATGCGATGAATGTTCTCCGTCGTCGCACCGCCGTTGCGGATCGAATCGACGACCGCGTCGATGATCAGCTTGGAGAGCCAGACCTGACTCGCCGGAATCGCTGCCTGACCGATTGCCAGCGCGCCCATCGCCAGGCTGAGGCGCGGACTCGTCTCCCAGACGAGTTTCAGAACACGCGGGATGCCGTTGAACGCCGCCTCGACGTTCTTGCGCAACACCTCGCGCGACGACTCGCGCTCGCCATCCGCATTCCCATTGTTACCGTTCGGGGAGCCACCCCTGCCACCGTATCGCGGGCCGCCGTGGCCGTTGGCGTACCCATTGCTTCCATTCCATGCCAAACGCTACTCCTTCTTCATTCCATTTTTTCGGCTCAATTTTATGTCATGGGCTCGCCAGTGGAATCAGAAGAAGCGGTGGTGGCCAACCTGCCCGAACGGGCGGGAGCGATGGGGAATAACGGCTTCTCGCGCCGCGCTTCGTCGTAGGGGCGCGATTGATCGCGCCCGGCGCGCCGTTCAGGCGGCGCCCGTCTTCCCCGTAGCCGACGGCACGCGTTTCGAATCGGCACGGAGTAGCCATGAGCTGGTATCCCCGACAGCGATGAAGACGAAATACGCCTCGTGCATACGCACATCGGCCGGGCGTCATCAATGACGCCCCTACTGGGAGACCGTCTTATCCTTTGCAAAGAAGCGATCGATCGCGCTGGGATCATCGCAGACGACGAAGACTTCCTGGACGGAGGAGCCGCGTTTGGCGATCAGCTTGACGCCGGTCGCCGTGGCCGTGCTGGCACGCACGCGCAGCGCTCCACCCGGCCGCCCATGCGTCGCGTAGATGCGACCCGGCACGATCGAATGCACGTCATCGCGCTCGGCTAATTCGAGCAAGACCTCACGCAATCCCGGCAGGATGCCGTGCTCGACTTTCAGAATGCCATGTCGATAGCGCATTTCGCCCCACGATCGTGATCCGGCCGCACCTGCATCAAGTATCCACCGGCTGTCACGTGTGCAACGGCAAGCCAACCAGCGACCACCAGGGAATAGCAATCGTGAGAATTACCAGTATAGAGACCCCGAAAACGATGAGGCCGCCACGCAGCAGATCGAACGGGGCGAAGTGGCGCGATTGGTAGACGAGAAGCGTCGAGGAGTTCTGCATCGAGTAGAACGTCGTCGT
This sequence comes from Thermomicrobiaceae bacterium, assembly GCA_025966355.1. Classification (GTDB taxonomy): domain Bacteria; phylum Chloroflexota; class Chloroflexia; order Thermomicrobiales; family Thermomicrobiaceae; genus CALAGB01. Next base: position 4,831 of record JAICWZ010000067.1, on the reverse strand, counting down.
CTGCACCACCAGCGTCGCCATCAGGCCGATCGGAATCGGGTTGACGTCGATCTTGACGCAGATCGAGGTGAGCAGTGGGATGAGGATGCCAAGCGCGCCCGATCGGTTCGGCAGCAGCACGCTGACCGGCACGACGACCACCAGCAGCGTGAGCAGCAGGAGCAGGTCGGGCATCGAATTGAGCGGTACATGGCTGAGCAGGTTGTTCGCCATCCAGGAAGCCGCGCCGCTCTCTTCCATCGCATGGGCGATCGACAGCGCGCTGCAGGTTACCAGGAAGAGTGTCCAGGGCGAGGACGACTCGAAGTCCTTCCATTGGATGACACCGATGCCCGGCGCGAGCAGCACAACACCGCCGAGCAGCGCCGGGATGAGCGGGTCCCAGCCGGTGAGAAAGTCGTTCAGCCAGAGCAGCGTCATGATGCTAATGACGATCGCGGACCGCACCTCGGCCGGGTCCCAGGGGACGTGCTTGGGAGTGGGCTGCTCTGCCTCGATTGCACGTTGCACGTCGAGCCGCGGTCGCTGCCAGGCGAAGAGGATGACGGCTGAGCCAAAGATCACCAGGTAACACGGAACTGCCATGTAGCGGAACCATTCGCCCCAGCTCATGCCGCCGAGCAGAAAGGCAGCCGTAATCGGCAAGACGCCGCCGGTCAACACGGCCGTCGAGGCGATCATATTGAGCAGCGCCAGCGCCAGGCTGATCGATTTCGACACGCGATCGCCGCGCTCAACGCCGTAGCGTTCGTAGACGTGGTCGTAGGCCGGCAGCAGGATCGCGTTGCGCGTCGTCGCTGACGGGATCACCATGGCGAAGATCGGCATGAAGAAGACCAATTGGAAATACATACGCCGGGCGCTGCCGCGCGCACTGGAGATCAGGACGCGTGCCAGGCGCGCCGCCAGCCCACTACGCACCGTCGCTGTCGCCACAATCAGCGTCGCCAGAATAAAGTAACCGGCCGACTGCTGGAAGCCAAAGAGGGCGTCGTGTGTCGATGCGGACGATTCTTTCGGGCCAAAAACGGCGAGCATGGCGATCACGGCCAGCGAGGTGACCGCCATATCGAGTCCCTCGCCGATCCAGAGTACCAGCGAGGTCGTGACGATCGCCAGCACTCGTTGCGCCCACGGATCGATGCCATGGAGCGGCAAGGCCAGCACGATCGCACCGAAGAGCAGCGCGAGTCCGATGACGATCAGGCCGCGCTTCGCGCCCGCTCGCGGACGTTTCGCCGGTGGGGCCGTTCGGCGCACCTCCTGGCGCGGCGCGGTTGAAACCTCGCTCATTTGGTTGACACGGGTTGTGCGGGAAGCGGATCGATCGGCAGGTTCGCGTCGGCGCCCCACTCCGACCAGGAACCGTCGTAGAGCAGCACGTTCGGATAGCCTAACAGCTTGAGCGCGACATAGGTTTGCGCCGCCGAGACGCCGTCGAGCCCGTAGACGATGACCGTCTTATCCGGCGTCACACCGGCATCGACGAAGAGCGCGCGCAGGGCGGCGGGATCGGCGAAGTACGGGATCGAACCCGCTTCGGTGAGCGAGGTCCAGGGGATCTGCTTCGAACCGGGAATCCGGCCGGACCGAAGCTTGCCGTACCAGTTCTCGGCCTGCTCCCCAGGAGTCCGGTTATCGACGATGACGTAGCCGGGGTCGTGGAGATGTTGCGCCAACGTATCGGCACCGATCAGAACCTTGTAATCGAGCGTGAGATCGAGTTCACCGGTGGCAACCGTCGGGCTTGATTTCGTCAGGTCGTAGCCGGACGCCTGCCACGCCTGCTGCCCACCATTCAGGAGCGAAACGTTCTCGAAGCCATTTGCATTCAGCACCCAGAGGAACCGCGACGCCCAGCGGTCGCCGTTGTCGTCGTAGAGCACGACGCGACTCCTCGGCGTGATACCGGCACTCGTGACCAGCTTCTCGATTTCCGGCGCACCCGCCATCATGCCGTAGACCTCGTTATGGAGTTCGATCGTGTCCTGCCACCAGAGATGCACCGCACCCGAAATGTGTCCATCGTGATAGACGCCATTGCTGCTCAGATCTATGAGGCGCAGGTCGGGATCGTGCAGATGCTCGTTAAGCCAGGCGGCCGAGACGAGCAGATTCGCGTTCGCGTAGCCGGTGGGATCGCTCGGCGTCCCGGCCGGGCCGGAAAATCGGGTAGCATTCCGGCAACCACCGGCCAAGCACACCAGCAGCAGGATCGTCGCGAGCGAGCGGAAGATAGCGGTAAGCGAAGGGCGTTGGGTGATCTTCACAGCGCTCGCAACGATAGCCATTCAGCCGAACGACGTCAAGCGCCGGATTTCCACTTTTCAGCTTGCTTTCAGGTTGAGTTAACGCCGACTTCACCCTGAAGTACGACGATAGGAATGGTCAGGGAAGACCCTCCCGGACTGGCTGGAGAGGTTCGCAGCGAGATGCACTACCGATTCGGCCCTGGATTTGTCGCGGCGATAGCGGCCACCGCGTTGATTCTCGGAACCATCGCAGGCGCGCTATCAGGTGGGTTCACTATCTAGTTCGTTTCTCATGGCCCAAGCGCGACGCCCGAAGTGAGCGCGACCGATGTGCCGGCGATCACGAACGCGATACCGGCCAGTACGATCGAGCCAACGCCGCTGATGATGACAGAACGTCGCTCACTAGCGTCCAGCGGGGCGATGTTATTACGACGATCAATGATCAGGAGATCAACCGCGATAACCCGCTCATGAACGTGCTCTTACATTATCAGGTGGGTGATCAGGTCGATATGGAGGTCTACCGGATGAGCGTGGCGAAGACGATGACATTCACGGGAACGCTCGTCCCTATACCAGATAACACCTAACCCCCGGGCAGCGAGTCGCGCCGCTGCCCACCCCCTACTCTCCCCCTTATCCCGCGAGAGACCTGGCCCACCAGACAGGTCTCTCGCCTTTTAAGGTGAAGTGCGAACATGCTGCCGCTACGGACGAATTCCTATCCCGCGAGCAACCTGTTCCACCAGAACGCAGGCTCCCCCTATCTCAGTTAACGTCAGCGCACCAGAATGGGATTCATGTTGGATACACATCAACGGCACGCGCCGCATCGACCTGAGATTCGTTCTCCGCGCAGGCACGTTATCATGCACCATGACAATCATTGGGGAACCGAGAGGAGGGTCAGATGGCGCTGTTCGAAGCGCGCGATCCGGATTTCGAAGCACGAGTGCGGGCGGATTTCGCGCGGCAGGGGCTGATGACGACGCTCGGCGCGGAACTGGTTGACGTCAGCCCGGGAGAGGTCACAATCTCCATGCCCTTTCGCGCCGACCTCACCCAACAGCACGGCTACCTGCACGCGGGCGCCATTACCGCCATCGTCGATAGCGCCTGCGGCTATGCGGCACTTAGCCTGATGCCGGCCGGTGTCGAGGTGCTCACCGTGGAGTACAAGGTCAACTTCCTCGCACCGGCGAGCGGTTCGCGCTTCATCGCACGCGGACGCGTGACCAAGCCAGGGCGCACGCTCACCGTCTGCACCGGCGACGTCTTCGTCCCCGACAGCGACGGACGCGAGCGACACATCGCCACCATGCTGACGACGATGATGGCGCTCGCTCCACGGATGGCGGACTGAGCGAAGTGCGCTCAGCCCGATGTTCGCTTCACTCTACGACCTGATGCGCACCGACCGGGCGGCGACGGTTCCGGAGTCGTAGCCGGTGCTCAAACGCAAGCGCACGGTGCCCGCCTTTCGACCGGCGGTCGCATCCAGCCGGAAGACGACCGGCGTGCCGTCGGCAAGGCGCGCTTTTCCGAAGAGCGTGGCTGTATTGCCGTTGACCACCAGGCTCGTGAACTGTACCTGCTGAAGCTGAACCGCCGAGCTTGTGTAACGCAGCGATCCATGCGGGGTGCCGCCGTTTGCCCGGGTTTGGACCATCGCGACGATCGTGGGCGAAAAGGGCGAGACGATGTCCAGCGCCGCACGCGCGGTCGAGGTCGGCGCTGTCCAGACGATGCCGGCGCTCGCTCGCGCGACGCTCCCAGCCGTGGCGCTGAGTGTGTCGGTTCCCGGCAGGGCACCACTGTACTGGAAACTCGCCTGCCCATTAACGATTGTTGACGTGCCCGCCGAGGAGTTGGCGCCGGTGACATGGAAGCTGATGACGGTCCCATTCTCAACACGATTGCCATACGAATCGCTGACCGTCGCAGTCTCGCGTACTATGCCGTCGACGCTGGAGGTGGTATTTCCCGGCGAGAGTGTGATGCGGGCCGGCGGTCCCGCGATCCAGGTGATCGATGTTGAACCACTGGCGGTGTCCGGTTCATAGCCAGCGGTGAACGTGATTGGGGAGACTCCAACGGTCGTCGTGGAAAAGATCAGCGTCACCTGCCCGTTCTTAGTGATGGTCTCTATGCGCGTGATATTGGCCGGCGTCGAACCGGGTACGGTGATGCTCCAGGCTCCGGGGGTGCCATCGGCGACGAGATTCCCCTCGGCATCCGTGATGGTGGCGACCTCGGTGACGAATTGGCCGACCGTTTCGGTCGTAACCCCGGGCGAGAACGAGACATTCGCGGGCGGTCCAGGAGTAGCCGCCAGCGCTCCGGCCGGGATTCCAATTCCAATCCCCGTTCCCACCAGCAATATCAGGGCAACGACCCACGCAGCAGGGCGACGATGCATCTCGACGCTCTCCAATCTTTCGTAACGACAACAGGTACACGCGCGTCGCGCAACGCGTGACTCATCGTACGACTCAAATGGTCATTTGATGCGTTAGGGAAATGACAACACTGACAGGAGCGACAAATGGCGCTCCCCTTCTTTTGGACGGTGCGTC
>JAICWZ010000239.1 GCA_025966355.1 Thermomicrobiaceae bacterium | reverse complement strand
CGCATCAGGAAGCGAAAACTGGCCGGTCATTCGTTTCAAGTCCAAACTGTCCGTTCACTCGGCGCGTTACGTCCTCGAGGCCACTAAACGTCCGGCTCCGGGCGGTGCCGGCCTCCATGCGCAACCGTACTGGAAGGGGTGGGAGGGGGTTAGTGTCGACTGCCCCGATCGGCCTATGACATTTGTCACGAAACGGGAAACGCGAGCGACCTGGCCGGATGGGCCACGGAAGGAATGCTCGGCATCGTGTGTGCGTTGATGAGGGAGCGAGTGGGTGCGAACTCTGGTAAAGTACCCAATTCGAAAACGACGGACGCTCGTTCTTTGGAGTGATTTCGTGCCAAGCCGAACCCGACCGAGGTATCCATCCAACCTGAATCGCTATCAGACGCCGACACTCGCCTGGGATCCGTTTGCGGCCAACCCGATCGTTCGCTCGTTTGCGACCTTCGTGATCAGCGCGGCGCTTGTGGTCGTGCCGATGGCGCTCTTGAGCACGCAACTCGAATCGTTGCTGATGGTTTCATTCGGTTGGCTGGCAATCGTGGCGATGGTCTTTTCGTTGCCGGTGCTGCTGATCAGCCTGATCGAAGCGGGCTGGACCAAGATCTCGCGGCGCATCCACCCGTCGCTCGATCTGCTTGATCTGAGCCCGCGCGTGCGCAACCTGCTCCGGCGTTACGGCTACGAGTCGATCGACCATGTCGATCAGACGAGCGATGACGCCTTCCTGTTGCTGACCAACTTCGATCCGATGGCGGTGCGCGAGCTACGCCGCGCCATTAGCCTCTGGAAATACCGCCGCTGGCAGGACGCCGGCTTCCCGGCCGATTGGTATTAGGGCGGCTACCCCACCGCCGCCTGGACGAACCCAATCCGGTTGGTATTTTCGACCGGCTGCTCGTTCACCTTCGGCAGGCTGACGATTTGATACTCGTGGTCGCAGGGCGGCCCCATGGCGACGTGCATCTCGCGCTTGCCGAGATCGATGATGATCGAGGCGATACTCATCGAGCGCTCGGCTTCCGGACGGTCCGGATCGCCATGGCGACAGATCGCCATCGGCTCCCCGGCGTGATCGCTCAACGCCTTCTTGATGTGATCGATGCTGATCAGGCCGATGAACGGCTCCAGCAGTTCACGCGCCTGGTGCATCCGATAGAGCGTGTCGGGCGAGCTGAGCTTGCCGATCCCCTGCACCTGGGCGGCGACCGCCGTGAAATGGTTTGAATGCGTCAATAGACCCTGCTGCGGGTAGACGGTGTAGACCTGCTCCGGCGAGGCTTCGAAATCGAGGATTATGCCCGATTCGTGGGCGATGATGTAGTTTGTCGAGGCGGCGCGCTCCGCGTTCAGAATCTCGCCCATGGCGCGGTCGAGGCGTGTGCTGTTGAGCACTTTGCGCCGGATGAACGGCACCGGCACACCCGCCTTGCTGCCGTCGAGCGTTGAGCGAAGCAGATTGCCGCAGACGGCGATGCCCGCGTCGTTGAAGCCGTCGCGCCCGACCATGCCCGCTTCGACGAGCATGACGAAATTCGGTCCGTCCTCCTGCTCGGCCTGCAAGATAATGACCGTCTCCTGACAGGGGAGGCGCCAGTCCCAGTTCTTGGCGAGGATCGTCCCCTCGCTGGCGCTCGCCTTGGGCGAGACGGCGATCGTCGTGCATTCGGCCTCGGGCAGTTCGGCGCGCGCTTTACCGCGCCCACCGAAGAGCAGTTCGGTGCGGCAGTTGATCGCCACGATCTCTTCGATCTGGAAGCCGGCGCCATCGGCGATGCCGTTCATTTCGGCGTAGATATTCTTGTCGAAGCTCTCGATCAGCCCGGCGAAACCGGCGGCCTGCTCCAACACGTCCGGCCAGGCAAGTCCGGCGCTGTCGGCGAACGCCTGGCGGTAGATCTCAACACTGCGCGCCACGCGATCACGCGCCTTTTCGCCATGCTGCCGGCCGCGCTCATAGGGAAGACCGCTCACCTGAATGACGGGAAAATGTTCGGATGGCATCACGCACACTCCGTTCGTTTGATCGTTCGCTCTAACGCTCCGATGATAAGCGAAGAGTGGGCGTTCGCCAAAGGGGAGCATCCGGTTCGGGCGCTGCCGCCGCGCGACGGATCGTGTAATGATCTTGTCAACGCCAGGAGACGTGATTCACAGCAGTAGCCGGAGGCGCGCGCATGCCCTTTTCTATCGTTCGAAACGACATCACCCGAATGAACGTCGACGCGATCGTCAATGCGGCGAATACCGCACTGCAGCGGGGTGGCGGCGTGTGCGGGGCGATCTTCAAGGCGGCGGGAGCGGCTGACCTCCAGGCCGCCTGTGACAAACTCGCGCCGATTCAGACGGGCGACGCGGTCATCACGCCGGGGTTCAGGCTCCCCGCCAAATACATCATCCACACCGCCGGTCCGGTCTATCGCGGTGGCAACCACGGCGAAGAAGAACAACTCCGGGCGTGCTATCTGAACAGTCTGAAACGGGCGGTTGAGAACGGGTGCGAGAGCATCGCCTTTCCGCTGATTTCGAGCGGTATTTACGGCTACCCCAAGGCCGACGCCTTGCGCGTGGCGACCGCCGCGATTCGTGATTTCCTCGGTTCACACGACATCGACGTTTATCTCGTCGTCTTCGATAAGTCGTCGTTCTCGATCAGCGAGCAACTGCTCGGCGACGTCGCCAGTTACATCGATGAGCACTACGTCGCGCGGCATGAAGATGAGCGGCGTACCCGGAAACTGCTCGACGTTGAAGTTGCATCCCTATATGCTCCCGCGCCGCCCGCCCGCATTGACGACTTGATCGGCAACCTCGATGAATCGTTCTCGGAAACCCTCCTGCGGTTGATTGATGCGAAGGGCAAAACGCGGGTCGACGTCTACAAACGCGCCAATCTCGATCGAAAACTCTTCTCGAAAATCAGGACCGGCAACGGCTATCTGCCGAGCAAGCGCACCGTCCTCGCGCTCGCCGTGGCGTTGGAACTGAGCCTTGAGGAAACGGACGACCTGCTGGAGCGAGCCGGCTTCGCCCTTTCGCCGGCCCAAAAGTTCGACGTGATAGTCGAATACTTCATCGTGAACGGGAAATACGACATCTTCGAGATCAACGACGTCCTGTTCGAATACGACCAGCCGCTGCTGGGCGGCTGAGAACCGCGGACAGCAGAACGCCGAAAATGTCGCTTCCCAAGCGACCTCCCGCGTTCGCCTGGGCACTATCCTCGAATTGTTGGTGATTCGTACTGAGGAGGTGCCCGATGCAACAAGGTCTGACCGAGTTGGTCTTCATACTCGACAAGAGCGGCTCGATGTCCGGTCTGGAGCTCGATACGATCGGCGGCTACAACAGCATGCTCGCAAAGCAGAAGGCGGTCGAGGGCGAATGCCGCATCACGACCGTGCTGTTTGACCACGACTACGAACTGCTCCACGACCGCATCGACATCAGGGCGGTCGGTCCGATCACGGAACGCGAGTATTTCATCGGCGGCTCAACGGCGCTGCTGGACGCGATCGGCCGGACGATTCACAAGATCGTCAGCGCCCAGAAGCACACCGCCGAGGACTACCGTGCCGAGACGGTCATGTTCGTCATCATCACCGACGGCTACGAGAACGCCAGCCGCCGGTATTCGGCGGAGCGGGTCAGGCAACTGATTGAGCACGAGACGTCCAAGTACGGCTGGGAATTCATCTTCCTCGGTGCCAACATCGACGCCGTCGAAACGGCCGGCCGTTTCGGCATCAGCGCCGACCGCGCCCAGAACTACCACGCCGACAGCGACGGCGTCGAACTCAACTTCCGCGTCATGAGCGAGACCATCGCCACATTCCGCACGAGCGCCGCAATGCCGCCCAACTGGAGCGAGGAGATCGAGGAAGACTACAAGCGGCGCGGCGGGAAGCGATCCGAACCGGATCGCTGAGCGATGAGGGAGCGGCTCCTCGGCGGATGGGTTATTCAGTCTGCTGTCGTCGAGTTGCGCAGCGCTAAGCTGCGATGTAATCGCGCACATCGACCTGCACGCCCGAACGGACCGCTTCTTCCGCGATCGCGAGCAGACGAGACGTGGTTTCCTCGTCAACGTACTCTTCGCCGCAATTGTCACAGATGAGCGCGGGCACATCCCGGAATACGACCGTCGTGTT
>JAICWZ010000386.1 GCA_025966355.1 Thermomicrobiaceae bacterium | reverse complement strand
TGCCGCTTGCGAGAACGCGCGCACTGGAGAGCGAGCCGTCGGCTTCGACATCGAAGGCGCGGATCAGGGTCTGCACGGTATCATTGACGTAAAGCGTGCGCTCGTCGGGCGAGAAGCAGAGCCCGTTCGGCTGTTCGAACATATTCCTGTCGACCAGCAGTTTCGGCGGGCCGCCGCCGGGCGGAACGCGATAGACGCCCTGGAAGCCGAGTTGCCGCGGCCGTTCGACGCCATAGACCGGCATACGTCCATACCAGGGATCGGAGAAATAGATCGCGCCACCGGAATGCACGCAGACATCGTTGGGGCTGTTCAGCTCCTGGTTTTCAAAATGCGACGCGATGATTTCACGCCGTCCGTCGGGATATTCGCGAATCAGCGACGAGGTGGCGTGCTCGCAGACGATCAGGTTGAGCGCGGCGTCGTAGGTCATGCCGTTGCATTTGTTCGACGGACGCCTGACCTCGACGACGCCTCGCCGCGCGTCCCAGCGCCGGCGCACGTCGCCGGGCATGTCGGAGAACAGCAGGTAGTGCAGGGTGGGATGCCAGATCGGACCTTCCGTGAAGTCGAATCCGGTGCCGACCTGGCCGACCGGCGCATAGGGATCGATCAGGCTTTCGAATTCGCTCCGCAGCGTCACGTGGGTCATCGCAGCACCCCTCGCTCAGGCTGGAAACCAGTTGCGTTGCGGCAGAGACTGAACCAGCGGGCCGGGCACCTGGTCGTGCAGCCGGCCGATCACCGCGCCGCCCTCGATCTTGGCCGGCCGGTCATGGATCGGCAACAGATACCGGGAGCTGGACAACAGCTTCTTGATGGCAGCCTTTTCGGCGCGCTTGCTGGTGCCGTGATTGCCGGTCGTGCGCGGCTCGGCGTCATGGATTTCATTGAAGGGGGTGACGATCTGGTCGTTGAAGTCGTAGATCACGTCGCCGCAGATGGTGGCGATGCCGTCGGCGGTGTGGACATGGATGTTCATCGAGCCTTCGGTGTGGGCGTTGGCGGCGTCGCAGTAGACGCCCGGCATCAGCTCGACCGGTCCGGTAATCTCGAGGTCGAGGAAGCGCAGCGCGCTCTTGGTGTGCAGGCGGTCGACCAGGTGCTTGATGTCGGGCGCCGGATATTGCGGATGCATCAGCCCGGACACGGAATATTCGAGCTCGCGCCGGTTGAGCACGACGGTCGTGTTCATCGGAAACAGATCATCCTTGCCGGCGTGGTCGATGTGCAGATGGGTGTGGCAAACGAAGCGAACATCGCCCATCCTCACCCCGTGCCGGGCTAGCTGGTTCTCGATCATGTTCTCGTGGTATTGCAGGCCGCGCATGCCCAGCGTCTCCATGATCTGATTGGAGCGATAGCCAGTGTCGACCACGACGGGATAGGGGCCGCCCAGGATCAGAAAGCCGAGCGTCAGGACGCGGCGAGTGCGACCGCAGTCGTGGCCGAGCACGAGAAAGCTCGACTCGAGCTCGATATCGCCATAGTCCAGAACCTTGATCTCGAGCGGCATGATTTCCTCCCCATTTTTTTATGATCCAAGTCGATAGACGCGCATGGCGGTCGCACCGAAAATCGCATCCCGCTGGTCGGGACGAAGCGGTGCCGCTGCGGCTCGATAAGCGTCCACGAGCTCACGATAGCTCGTCCATAGCTTTTCGACCGGAAAATTCGAGCCGAACAGGCAGCGCCCGGCGCCGAACGATGCAACCGTATCGTTCAGGATTTCCGCGATATGCGCGGCATCGTTGCGATGAATGAACGTGCCAAGGCCGGAAAGCTTGCAGACGACGTTCGGGCATTTCGAAAGCCGTGTCATGCCGGCGCGCCAGGCAGCGCGCCCTCGCGGCGCCAGTTCTTCCAGCATGCCCGCATGTTGCAGGATGAACGTCACATCCGGGCAGGCTTCGGCGAGGCTCGCTGCATCGGCCATTTGAGGTGCGAACACCTGCAGATCGAAACTCCAGCCGTAGTCCGTGAGCCTTCCGATATTGCGTCGGATTCTCGGATCAACGCAGAGGTCGGAGCGCGCGGCGAACCGGTAGAGCGGGTTCTCGTGCCAGTGAAGCTGCATGCGAACGCCGCGCACCAGTTCGTATCTGGCGAGCCGATCGAGCTGCGGGCGGACGTCATCGACGCTGAAATCGGCAAAGGCGACGATGGCATGCGGCCAGCCGTGCTCTTCCGCGGTCCGCTGCACCCAGGCCGCTTCGTCCTCGAAGCGGTCGGTTGCCCAATTGGTCTGCACGTAGACGGACCTGGTCACGCCCGAGCTTGCGGCGTCGGCGAGATACTCCTCGATCGGGTAGTCGCGCCGGATCGGCTCATAGGGGCCGAAGATGCGCGGCTGCATCGGACCGGCGAGCCAGGGCAGGTCCGCCTGACGCCAGATGTGATGATGAGCGTCGACGAACTCGCTCATGCGGCGCTCCTTGTTCCAAGCGATAGCAGTTGTGAGACAATCGCGTTGATCGAGCCGCCGTCCACGAGATCGTCGACGAAGGGCTGGATCGCGATCAGCGCCTCCGTCTGCGGCCGGAAGCCGGCAGCGGTCGCAAGCGGCGTCAGCCAGCTCACGCGCCAGGCGCGCCGGGACAGTTTGGCGGCTGCATCGCGCAGCGCGGAGACATCGCCGCGCTCCAATCCGTCCGAGACGATGATCACGGCGGCGCCCCGTGCATAGCCGCCAAAGCGCGGCACGGCGAGGAAAGCCTGCAAGGCATCGCCAATGCGGGTGCCGCCATCCCAGTCGCTGACGAGGTGCGCCGCCGCGGCAAGCGCCTGCTCGCGCCGCTTCAATCGCAACGGTCGCGTGACACGGGTGAGGCGGGTGCCGAAGGTGAAGACCTCGGCATTACCCACCGCCTGCATCAGCGCGTGCGCGAGCTTCATGTTCTCTTCGGTGCGCGCCTTCATCGAGCCGGAGAC
>JAICWZ010000360.1 GCA_025966355.1 Thermomicrobiaceae bacterium | reverse complement strand
TATGTCCAATCTTATGTTCCGTTCGTGGTATTGTCAAGCAGCGGCAACCAGCGCCAATCCCTCGGCGCCCTGAACCGCGCGTTACGGACGGAGTGAGAAATACTCTCGCAGAGACGCAGAGACGCAGAGACGCAGAGATTTCTATATTAAGAACTCTGCGCCCTCCGCGCCTCTGCGAGAGAAACCGTTCTATCCCTTTGCCACCAGATCTGACGCTTCGATGACGAGGCGGAGAACCTGGGCCAGGCCGTCGCCGATCGAGGGGACTTCGATATATTCGTGGATCGTGTGCGCTCCTTCGCCAGTCGCGACGCCGACACAGACGGCCGGGATGTTCTGGCTGAACGGGATATTGGCGTCGGTGCTCCCCGCCCGCAGTTCCGGCGAGAAGCCGAGATCGCGCAACACCGCCATCGCCTTCTGAATCAGCGGGTCATTTACGTCGCGACCACCGGCCGGACGCTCGCCGACGATCTCGATATGCGTTTCGAGTCCATCACCCGCCTTCGTTTCGATGGTCGTCTTCACCTGCTCAGCCAGCGCATCGAGTTCCGCGACGCCAACCGAACGCATGTCGATCAGCGCGCTGGCGCTGGCCGCGATCGTATTGATCGACGTGCCTCCGTCGATGATGCCGACGTTGAAGGTCGTCTTCGGCTCGCTCGGCACCGTCAGATCGGCGATGGCCGCGATGATCCGTCCCAAGCCGTGAATGGCGCTCGGCAAGCCGAAGGCACCGAACGAGTGCCCACCCGGGCCGGTCACGGTCAGGCGCCAGCGCTTGGAGCCGACGCCCTGGTTGAGCACGTCGCCCTGCCGGCCGTCGATGACGAGCACGGCGCCGAGTTGATCGCGATAACGCTCGACGGCGGCGCGCGCACCGCGCAGGTTGCCGAGTCCTTCTTCGCCGACATTGGCGGTGGCGATCAGATCGACCGCCGTCTCGATCTTCAGTTCGTCAAGCAGATCGAAGAGGTTGATCATCGCCGAGACGTTGACGCTGTTGTCGCCGATGCTCGGGCCGTAGATTCGATCGCCCTCGCGCCGCACCGACATATCGGTTCCCGCCGGGAAGACGGTGTCGGTATGCGCCAGCAACATGATGACCTTGCCGCCACGATTGCCACGGCGCGTATAGACATTCTGGACCTCGTCGATCTCCGGCGCATACCCACGATCGCGGAACTGCTGGGCAACGAACGCGGCGCGTTCGTGCTCGCCACCGCCCCACGAGGGGATCACGCTGATCTTTGTCGCCAGATCGGCAACCGCCTCGATCTTGCCGTGCGCCGCCTCGCGCAGCCGTTTCAATTCGTCTGCTGACATTTGGTTACTCCCTCCATACCCGGATTTCGAGGAATGTGCTCCCGACCGACTTCATTCCCGCAGGAAAAGAGACCGATGGGCCAGAGCCGACCGGTCGTCCTGCTGCGATACTACGCGACGAAACCAAGGCTGTCGCCCCTGTATACAGAGAACCGACCGCCTGAACACGACGTGCCGCCACGAACGACCGCGAGTTACGCAGAGCGAACCTGACACCTTGTTCAAGCTCGGCGACGGCTATGCGGTCCTGCTATGCTTGGGTACGAAGGTCATTTGTATACTGTCGTTCATGGCAGTCACGAATATATACCTTCGTTGTCATCGTCCACGTTGCTACGCATGCTGAGGGAAAGCGAAGGAATCTCAAGTGGCGATTACACAGGAACATCGCAGCACACGACTTACCGAATACCGCGAGCAGTTCGTCGATCTCGAACGCGCCACCGACGTGGTGCGGGAGACGTTGCGCGAAGCGATCCTGGACGGTCATCTTGCCCCCGGCACCTGGCTCCGCGAGGAAGAGATCGCCCGTGAGCTGGGCGTCAGCCGCACGCCGGTACGTGAGGCGCTGCAACAGCTGACCGCTGTCGAACTGATCGAGTTCAAACCGCATCAGGGCGCGGTCGTCTCGCGGCTTACCAGCGACGACATTCTGGCGATTTACGTCGTACGCGAGGCGCTCGAAGGGATCTCGGCCCGCCTGGCCGCCGTACGGGCGACCCAGGAAGACTGCCAGGATCTGCGCGACATTCTCGCGCAAATGGACGAGTGTGCGGCGAACAACGACGCGGAAGGGCTGGCCGATCTCAATCTCGCCTTCCATGCACGGATGAGGCGCATCTCGACCAATCGCTACCTCGACCGTTTCCTCACCCAGGTCGAACAGTCAGTCCGTCGCTTTGGCCGCACCACCTATCGCTTCACCAACCGGGCACCCAGTTCAATCGATGAGCACCGCGCCATCGTCGAGGCCATCAGCGAGCGCAATCCGGAACGTGCTGAAGAGTTGGCGATCTACCATATGCGCCAGGCGCGGCAGCTGCGCTTGCAAATGATCAGCGAAGGCTATTAAGCTCCCAGCGAACGGCCTCCGTGGCGTCCGATTCGTAGGGAGCACTGAATATGACCCAGCGTGACGAACTCCGATTCGAGAGCGGCGGCCTGACGCTGGCCGGCACGCTGCATCGTCCCGACGGGCCGGGGCCACACCCGGCGCTCGTGATGTTGCAAGGCTCCGGCGAGGAAGACCGCGACAGCAACGGCTATTTTCCGCCGATTCGCGATGAGTTTCTCGCGAATGGGATCGCGGTCTATTCCTGGGACAAGCCGGGCGTTGGCGGGTCCAGCGGCGACTGGCACGAGCGCGATCTCTTCGACCGCGCCAGTGAAGCGCTCGACGCGATCGGCGCGCTCCGCGCGCAGCCGGGCATCGATGCGGCGCGAGTCGGCATCTGGGGGCATAGCCAGGGCGGCTGGATCGGCCCGCTCGCCGCCTCGAAAGCCCACGATCTCGCCTTCTTGATCGTTAATTCCGGCCCAGCCGTCGATGTCCACGAGCAGGATCTGTATGGTATCGAGCAGACGCTGCGCCGCAATGGTGCCGGTGAGGACGAGATCACCGAGGCGCTCGCCTTCATGACGCGCGTTCACGAGGCGACGATCGCCGCCATGCCGTACGACGAGGCCGTAGCCACCATCCTCGAACCGGCACGCGGCTCGGCCGGTGAAACGTATTTCGGCGAAATCTACCCGGAACTCTGGC
>JAICWZ010000220.1 GCA_025966355.1 Thermomicrobiaceae bacterium | reverse complement strand
TCGCCGAGAGCGGTGTCTCTGTCGTGCGCTATGAGCACGTACGACCAAATCTCGAGGATATTTTCCTGCGGCTCGTCGGGGGCGAGGCGGCCGTATGACCGGGTTGAACGTGCTGCTTATCAAGGAATTGCGCGAACAGTGGCGCACGTTACGCCTGCCGATCGTGGCGATCATCTTCCTCGTGGTCGGTCTGATATCGCCGGTGCTGGCGAAGTACACCCCGGAAATTATCGAACATGCCGGTGGCAACATTCAGATCACGGTGCCGGTGCCGACGATGAACGACGCGATCGATCAGTTCATCAAGAATCTTGGCCAGGTCGGGCCGTTTGCCGCGATTCTGCTCGCGATGGGCATCGTCGCACGTGAACGCGAGCACGGAACCGCCGCCTTTGTGCTGAGCAAACCGGCCTCGCGCGTCGCCTTTCTCGGCGCCAAGTTCGCCGCCCTGGTCGCGACGCTCAGCGTTGGCGTACTGGCGGCGGGGATCGCCGCCTACGCCTATACGACGATCCTGTTCGATCCGCCGCGAGTCGTCGGCTTCATCGCCTGTTGCCTGCTGCTTCTGCTCGGCATCGCCGTCTTTGTCGCGCTGACGCTGCTCGCCAGCACCGCCATCGGATCAACCTTGCCGGCCGCCGGTGTCGGGCTCGGTGCCTATATTGTGATGGCGATCATTTCCGCTGTCCCACGTCTTGGACAGTTCACGCCACTTGGGCTCGGCGATCCGGCGCGCGCCCTGGCGCTCGGACACTCAGCACCACATCTCTGGACGTCGCTGTTCGCGAGTCTCATCTGGATAGCCGCGGCACTTGTCTTTTCGTGGCTCTCATTTCGCCGTCAGGAGTTCGGGTCGTAGGCTGTTTGGCCGCGATTTGCCGCGTCTGATTGAATTAACAACCGGGCTGGCGCGTGGTGGTGACGTAGCGCGAGAGTGCTTCGGGCAGTTCAGCCGGGCGAACGGGCGCGCGCAACTGCTCCATCGAGAGCCGTGGATGACGCGCGGCATCGTCACGCAGTTGCAGGTAGTCCCAGAGCAGTTGGTAGTGCCGTTGCATGGCGCGGAGCCAGGCATCCGCCAGGAGATCTCGCAGTTCGCCGATTCCTGGCTCACCCAGGCGAATCCGATCGATCTGCAATGCATAACGACAGCGGTTTCGCTCCATTGCCTGAGAGATCTGTTTGATCGTCATCGCACCATCCCGTGTTGAGCAACACTGCGCACAGGGGTTGTGATGCGATCGTACAGAGGCTCGGTTGCCTGAAAGTTGCCGGCCGGCGCGGCGAGCTGTCGACCAGGAAGACGATGAGAGTTTTGAGATGAGCAAGATTATTGTGGCGCTCTCCGGGGGCGTCGATAGCGCGGTCGCGGCACTCACCCTCAAGCTCGCTGGTTGGGAACCGATCGGCGTTCATTTGCGGTTGTACGATTCCGATCCGGAATCGACGATCGATAATCTCTGCTGCGGCGATGAGGCGGCCTCCGACGCGCGCATCGTCGCCGTTGGCCTCGACATCCCCTTCTATATTCGAGATCTGCGCACGCTGTTCGCCCGCGAGGTCGAGGAGATGACGATTGAAGCGTACGCTGGTGGGGCGACACCGAACCCCTGCCTCGCCTGCAATCACAAGGTGCGCATTCCGTCGCTCCTGCGGCTGGCGGAGAGCCTCGGCATTCCGGCGGTCGCGACCGGTCATTACGTGTGTAAGATCGAGGTCAATGGCCGGCTTTTCCTGGCCGAAGGGCACAATCCGCGGCGCGATCAGTCGTATGCGCTCTACCGGCTCGGCCAGGCCGACCTCGAGCGACTCGAATTTCCGTTGGGCGAACTGGACAAGGACACGGTGCGCGCGCGCGCCCGCGCGGCCGGCATTTCGGTCGCGGCCAAGGCCGCCTCGGTCGATCTCTGCTTCGCCAAGACAGCCGGCGGCATCGGCAATCTGGTCGCGACCGCACGCCCCGAAACCGCACTTCCCGGCCCGCTCGTCGACGAAGGCGGGCGTGTCGTCGGTACGCATCGCGGCATCGCACGGCTCACGGTCGGTCAGCGCAGCGGCCTGCACTGGTCGCAGACGACGCCCGAGCGCCGGTTCGTCTCAGGTATCGACCCAACCACCCGCGTCGTCACCGTGGCACCGCGCGAACGGATCACGACGCGCGCCGCGCGACTCACCGACCCGATCTGGCATGCCGATTTGCCGCCGCGTCTCGACGCCCGCGTGCGCTACCAGGGGCCACGCTACCCGGTGGAGTGCGATGGCGAAGTGGTGCGCTTCCTGGAGCCCGGCCCGCCATTGGCTGTCGGCCAGTCGGTCGTCCTCTACGACGGCCCTCGCATCATCGGTGGCGGCATGGCAGTCGAGGTGACACGGGGATAACGGTATCTCTCGCAGAGGCGCAGAGGGCGCAGAGTTCTTAATTTAGAAAATCTCTGCGTCTCTGCGTCTCTGCGCGAGTCAT
Source organism: Thermomicrobiaceae bacterium (assembly GCA_025966355.1). GTDB lineage: Bacteria > Chloroflexota > Chloroflexia > Thermomicrobiales > Thermomicrobiaceae > CALAGB01. The sequence goes on along the minus strand of JAICWZ010000220.1, from coordinate 1,895 downwards.
TCGTCTTCCCTTCTCAGCCTGTAACGTTTTTGGGGCGCCGGTGGTTATAGAGGGTGAAGAGCACTGAATTGCTCACGGGCGTCCCCACCGCCCGCGTCCTGTCCCAAACCATTCCCTCCCTTTTGCCTTTTGACACCCGGACTCCCCGCTCCGGGTGTCAGAAGCGCATCGCGCAAAACCCTGTGCTAAGATGCCAGCGCGGTCGCCCGCAGGCCACGCGCGCTGTGCGGCGGATCGCGCTTCAACGGTAGCCCATTGCAATGAACGACGAAGGGGGGTCCGTTCCGTGGAGATCGTGGACGAGATGACCAAATTTGAACGTGTCTACGCGGCGGTCCAGGGTGATGAGGTGGACAGGCTTCCGGTCTGTTTCTGGCACCATTTTCAGCCGGAAGGCTCGGGACGGATGATGGCTGAGGCAACGCTCGGCTTCTTCCTGGAGAAATTCGATCTCGACTTCATCAAGATCATGCCCGACATCGCCTACCCCTTCCCGCGCCGCAGCATCAGCGATCCGAACGACTGGCGCCTGCTCGAGCCGCTCAACAAGGATCAGTCGCGCTTCTTCACCCAGCGCGCCACGGCCGTGCGAGCGCTGCGCGAGCTGGTCGGGTTCGATGTGCCGATCATCGTGACGGTCTACAACCCGATTTCCGAGGCGATGCATTTCGCCCAGACGAACGATCTCTTCATGCAGCACGCCCAGGAGCATCCGGCCGTCGTCCACGAGGCGATCGCAACGATCGCCGAGAATCTGCGCATTCACATCAAGGACTGCATCGATGCCGGTGCCGACGGTGTCTATTTCGCCCTGCAGGGGTGCACCGGCGCGGCGATGACGCGTGAGCAGTATCGCGAGCTTGGCCGGCCATACGACCTGCTCGCCTTGCAGGGGAATCGTGACGGCTGGTTCAACGTGCTGCATGTCCACGGCGACCGCGATCTCTACATCGACGACACGCTCAATTACCCGGTGCAGGTGATGAGCTGGAGCGACCGGCTCGCCGGACCGAGCCTGCGTGAGGTGCGTTCGCTGACCAGCAAGTGCCTGATGGGCGGCTGGCACGAGTTCGGCGCGCTCTCGAACGGCCCGGTCGAGAAGATTCGCGAAGAGGCGGAAGACGCGATTCACCAGACGGGTGGGCGCAAGTTCATCCTGGCCAACGGCTGCTCGGTGCCCGACGACACCGACGAGAAGTGGCTACACGCTGCCCGCCAGATCGTCGACGAGTTGAAGTTGCCGTAAGGGTGCAATCCGTGGATTCCGGCCCATCGCCCATCGTTGTTGCGCTGGTGAAAGACCTGTTCTTTTCGGTGAAGCTCGGGAACGAGGTACGACGGTCCGGCTTTCAGCCACGCATCGTGAAAACGCAGGCAGAATTTGATGATGCCGTTCGCGAATCTGATGTCGCGCTCGGCATCATTGATTTAAGCGTCGGGGTCGATTGGGCCAGCTGGCAGGCACCCGCTGTGCCGGTCATCGCTTTCGGCCCGCATAAGGATGTTGCGGCGCTTCAGGCTGCCAAAGCGGCCGGTGTCACGCGCGTCATGGCCAATAGCCTCTTCCACGCCCAGGCGGCCGGCATGATCCGGCGCTACGCAGCGAGCAGCGAGTAACGGACATCTCTTAATATAAAAATCTCTGCGTCTCTGCGCGAGATATCCGTCCAACTCACGACCCAGTCGGGCGGTGATATTCGCCGAAGGCATCCTGGTATTCTTCGGCGACTTCCAGCGCAACTTTGTGGACATAGATGCGCGTCGTGATCGGTGACGCGTGGCCGAGGATCGTCTGCACTGTCGACTCGCGCACCCGGCGCCGGACCATCTCGGTCGCCAGGCCATGCCGGAAGGAATGCGGTGTGATCGGGTTTTCGATGCCGGCGAGCGTACAG
>JAICWZ010000514.1 GCA_025966355.1 Thermomicrobiaceae bacterium | reverse complement strand
TCGTGGTGAAAGTGCAGCGACCGTCCGATGAAGAAGTCAAAGCGCTGAAGCCCGGCACGTACCTGATCGCCTTCTTGCAGCCACTCGTATCGCCTGATCTGGTGGTCAAGCTTGCCGAACAGCGCGTCACGGCCATGAGCATGGACGCCATTCCGCGTATCACACGTGCCCAGTCGATGGACGCGCTTTCCTCGATGAGCACCGTCGGCGGCTACAAGGCGGTGCTGTTGGCCGCCAATTCATTGCAGAAATTCTTCCCGCTGCTGATGACCGCCGCCGGAACGATTCGCCCGGCCAAGGTTCTCGTCCTGGGCGCCGGTGTCGCCGGTCTGCAGGCAATTGCCACCGCCCGGCGCCTCGGCGCCGTCGTCGAAGCGTTCGACACCCGGCCGGTCGTGAAGGAGCAGGTGCAGAGCCTCGGCGCGTCGTTTGTCGAACTCGATGTCGGACACGAGGAAGCGCAGGATGCGGGCGGCTACGCCAAAGAGTTGTCCGAAGATCATATTCGCCGCGAAATTGAATTGATCCGCGATCACGCGGCCAAGTCGGACGTCGTCATCACAACCGCACTGATTCCGGGACGGCCAGCACCATTGCTCCTGCCGGAAGAGACGGTCAAGGGGATGAGCCCCGGCTCGGTGATCGTCGATCTGGCCGCTGAAATGGGCGGCAACTGCGAGTTGACGGTTTCCGGCGAGACGGTCGTGCGTCACGACGTGACGATCATCGGTCAACTCAATCTGCCGAGCAGCATGGCGACGGACGCGAGCCAGATGTACGCCAAGAACATTTCGACACTCCTCGAACATCTTGCCCCGAAGGGCCAGCTCAATCTCGATATGGAAGACGCGATTACGCGCGGCGTCATCGTGACGCGCGACGGGGAAGTTCTGCATGGGCCGACGCTGGCCTGGATGAAGGGGGGAGTGGCTTGAACGAGGGCATCCTGCTCGGGGCGTACGTGTTCGTCCTGGCGATCTTACTCGGATTAGAAGTGATCGGTCGCGTGCCGTCGACGCTTCACACACCGCTGATGTCGGGGACCAACGCCATCCACGGCATCGTGCTCCTGGGCGGCATTATCGTGGCGGGAACAGCGGATACGCTGTTGTTGCACATTCTCGGTTTTCTCGCCGTGTTTCTCGGTGCCGGTAACGTCTTCGGCGGCTTTGTGGTGACTGACCGCATGCTGGAGATGTTCAAAAAGAAGCCGGTGGAAAAACGGTGATTGACAGCTATCGACAGGCCATCATCGACATTTCATATTTCGTCTCCGCTCTCCTCTTTATCTACGGACTCAAGCGACTTAGCACACCCGCGACCGCTCGTTCCGGCAACCAGATCGCCGGACTCGCGATGGTTATCGCGCTCGCCGCGACGTTCGTTAGTCGTGATATTCACTGGTCGGCCGTCAATATCTTGACGATTCTCGTCGGCCTGGCTGGTGGCGCGGCCTTCGGAACCTACCTGGCGCGCACCGTCAAGATGACCGCCATGCCGCAGATGGTGGCGCTCTACAACGGGATGGGCGGCGCGACCGCTGCGCTCGTGTCCGTCTCCGAATTCACGCGCTTTCAACATCTCTTCGGGACAGTCGGCAATAGCGAATCGCTCTCAGTCGTCGTCGGTACCACGATCGGGGCGATCTCGTTTTCCGGCAGCATGATCGCCCTTGGGAAACTTCAGGAGTTGATCAGCGGGCGCCCAATTCGCTTCCCGATGATTCAGCCGCTCAACCTCCTCCTGTTGCTCGGCGTCGTCGCACTCTGGATCGGCGCGATCTTCTTCAACACTGGTGCCTGGTCGGTCTGGCTGCTCTTCGCGCTCGCATTGATCCTCGGCGTTACCGTCGTTCTGCCGATCGGTGGGGCCGATATGCCGGTCGTCATCGCGGTACTGAACTCGATGACCGGTCTCGCCGCAGCGGCCGCCGGTTTCGTACTGCACAACCAGATCCTGATCGTGGCCGGTGCCCTGGTCGGCGCCTCCGGTTCGCTACTGACCGTGCTCATGAGCAAGGCGATGAACCGCTCGCTCGCCAACGTCATGTTCGGCGCCTTCGGTTCGGCGACGGTTACTACTGGTGGCGGGGCCGCCGGCGACGCGAAACCGATTCG
>JAICWZ010000095.1 GCA_025966355.1 Thermomicrobiaceae bacterium | reverse complement strand
AGTGGACGCATGGACTTCATTCGTTTCTCGGGCGAACTCTTCATTTACTACGTCCTGATCGCCCTCGGCGGCGGTGTTCTGACCGGATTCATGGCGCTGATCTTTCAGGCGATCGGTATCAAGACCCAGCATTTCTTCCAATATTGGATGCTGCCGTGTGGTGCAGTCGGCGCTGTCCTCGTCGCCTCCTGGCTGGTGGAGGCGAAGCAGAGCGTGATCGAGAACATGGCGCCCGTGTTGACCCGCCTTTTCACGCCGCTGTTCGCCGGAGTGCTGGTCGCGTTTCTGGGAGCCTGGCTCTGGACCGGGCGCGGTGTCGATATCGAGCGGGACGCGCTCATCGCCTTCGACCTGCTGCTGCTCGTGGTCGTTGGCCTGCTGCTTTACTCGATATCCGCACGAGACCGCGGATCGTCACCGGGCATCTTCGATCTCGTGCAGATTGTGCTGGTGGTGAGCGCGCTGTTGACCGACGCCGTCGCGCTCTGGGCCATCGCCGCACGCATCAACGACTTCGGCTTCAGCCCGAACCGCACCGCCGCGCTGGGCATGAATATCATTCTCCTGGTCAACCTCGCATGGTCCGCGCTGCTCTACGTTCGTTTTCTGCGCGGTCGCGGCCCATTCGCAAGCCTCGAACGGTGGCAGACCGATTACCTGCCGGTCTACGCCGCCTGGGCCGCGATCGTCGTGATCGTCTTTCCGCCGGCGTTCGGCTATATCTGATCCGGCGCGCCCAATCTGCCTGCTTGCATCATCGGCCGGTCTGTGGTTTTGTGACTCGTGCATGTAAGCGACGACATGAGCCACCGAATCACAAAAGGAGCCGGCCGATGACCCTCGGCGATCGTCAATTTGACTACCTCATCGTCGGCGCCGGATCGTCCGGCGCCGTGCTTGCCGCGCGCCTGAGCGAGAATCCGAAGACATCGGTCCTGCTCGTCGAGGCCGGTCCCGACTATCGCGCCGCAGACGCGCCAGCGGCGATGCACAGCGCGAATCCACTCGGCATCACGAATCCCGATGCCTACCCCGACCACCAGTGGGGAGCGCTGCTCTCGCGCCGCACCAGCCGCCAGGAGCCGCGTCGCTACGATCGGGGACGGGGGCTCGGCGGCAGCTCGACGATCAACTACATGATCGCCCACCGCGCCATGCTGGAGGATTACGATAGCTGGGCCGAGCAGGGCTGCCAGGGCTGGTCGGGCGAAGAGATCCTCACCGACATGAACCGCCTCGAAAACGACCTCGATTACGGCGACGCACCGTATCACGGCAATCGCGGACCGGTCACGATCTACCGGCCCACCTTCGCGCAGTGGGGCAAGGTCGATCTGACACTTCTCGAAGCCGGGCTGGAGTTGGGCTATCCATGGTGCCCCGATCTGAACGCGCCGGAATCGAGCGGCATCTGCGCCATGCCGGTCAACCGGACGCAGGTCGGGCGTATGTCGACCAACGACGCCTATCTCGAACCGGCGCGCAATCGAGCGAACCTGACGATCGTTGGCGATACCCACGTTGACCGGATTCTTTTCGATGGGTCGCGCGCGACCGGAGTGCGGGCGCGCCGCGGCGATGAGTGGATCGACCTCTTCAGCCACGAGGTCATCATATCGGCCGGTGCCGCCTTCAGTCCCGCCATCCTGCTCCGCTCCGGCATCGGTCCGGCAGGCGACCTCCAAGCGCTCGGCATTGACGTCGTGAACGATCTTCCGGTCGGGCACAACCTGCTCGATCACACCGCCGTCGGTGTGCGCTTCGACCTGAAGCCCGAAGCGCGGGCGACCCACTGGGACAACCGCCTCATGTGCTGCTATATCCGCTACAGTTCGGGGCTGGCCGGTGCCGGCGCCAACGACATGGTGATCAGCAGTCGCAACCTGAGCGGCTTCGACGAAGCGGGGCTGGCCTTCGGCGGAATCAACATCCTCACCTGGCAAAACTTCTCGCGCGGCACGCTGACGCTGGCGAGCCGCGATCCATTCGAACTGCCGGTTATCGACCAGAATCTGCTGAGCGACGAACGCGATCTCGTGCGCCTGCGCGATGGCGCCCGCCGCCTCTTCGCGCTGGCAAGCCATCGCGCCGTTCGCGCGATCGCCGAACGCGTCACGCTCGTCAACTACGGCTCTGACGCGCCCTACACGACCATCGACGACGTCGCCGACGACCACGATCTCGACGAATGGCTGCTGACGTCATCACGTGATACCTGGCACATCTCCGGCACCTGCCGCATGGGCGCTACCGATGATCCGCGCACTGTGGTCGACTCCGATTGCCAGGTTCTCGGCGTCCAAAATCTGCGCGTAATCGACGGCTCGATCATGCCCGAGGTAACCCGCGCCAACACCAACCTGACCTGCATGACCATCGCCGAGCACATGGCCCGACGATTGACGCGGTAGTGGAATCGGCCGCTGTACGAGACCGGGCGACGCCCATAAAGACACCCCTCTCCCGCGCGGTGCGGGAGAGGGGCCAGGGGTGAGGGCCGTCGGTCTACCAGATCTCCGGCACTGGATTCGGAACCAAAGCGGCCATAACGCGGGAGAACCGCTTCGCTTCGCGCTGATCAGTGGAGGAGCCGGCCGGCTTGATGTTCTGGTTCAAGTTGAAGACATTGCGCGGATCGTAGCGAAGCTTGACATCGGCGAGCCGTTCGTAGGTCGTCGGCGGATAGGCCTCATGCACGCGCTCGTCCCCTTCTTTATCCAGAAAGTTGACATAGACACCGGAGGTGTGCGGCTTCAATCTCTTCCAGAGGGTTTCGGCCCACTGGCGATGTCCCTCCTCCGCACCGAGATTGATCACGGCGAGGAAGATCGACTTGTCACGATGGGCGAACGCGGTCGCGTCCGCCGGCACGCGTGCGAACGCTCCACCAAGCGCTCTGATCTGCACCATCGCGAACGGATCGAAACCCGCCTCGACGTCGTCCATGATCGTCTCGATCGCCGCGTCGGGCAGACCGTCCATGAAGCCGGATCTGACCGTCGCGTGCAGCCGCTGAGCAATATCCGCAGTGAATTCGTATATTCCCGGGTACGGCATTGGCATGATAACGTCAGCAATCGGTTCGGCCAAGGCAAGCAGCGGCGCCACGACGGCCTGACCTTTTTCCGGCTCGCCGGCATAGACGACCAGGATGTTGAAGACAGGCTTGAAGTGCCATTCGGCCGGGATAAACGGCAGCGGCGGTGCCATCATTACGCCGGCGATCGTCGTCAACTCATCGGGAGCAGTTGTCGCGTAATCCGCGTAACCGCGCAGCACCTCGCGCGTCGCCGGCAAGAAGATGGCCCCGCCGACAATCGTGCCGACCGGCTGCAGATTGAACTCGAATGACGTGACGATCCCGAAGTTCCCACTGCCGCCGCGAATTGCCCAGAAGAGATCGGGGTTCCGTACGGCGCTGGCAGTCAGGTAATGACCATTGGCGGTCACGATGTTCACCGAACGCAGGCTATCGATCGTCAGGCCGAATTTGCGCACCAGGAAGCCGATGCCACCGCCCGTCGTCAGACCACCGAGACCAACTGAAGCCGTGTCGCCGGTCGAGAGGGCCAGACCATGCGGCTGCGTCGCGGCAAGCACATCGGCGGTCGTCGCACCCGGCTGTGCCCTGAGCGTCCGCTTCTTCGGATTAACGCTGACTCTTTTCATACCGGACAGGTCAACGACGACGCTGTCATCGGCCATGCTGTAGCCCGGGATGCTATGCCCGCCGCTGCGTACCGTGATCGGCAGCTTCTGTTCACGTGCGAAATTGACGGCGTAAAGGACATCCGCGACGTCTGCCGCCCGCACGATATACGCCGGGTGGCCATCGTGGAACATGTTCATCAGCTGGCGCGATTCGTCATACTTGTCGTCGCCCGGTCGCACCAGGCTGCCCAGCAGCCGCGACTCGAACGCCTGCGTCAACACTGGATCGATAACCTCGGGTGCCTGCAACGTTGTCACCGTCATTTCCTGTCTCCTTCCGGTAAAAGTCGGTAAAATGTCCAGAACCCAGGAGTGGCGGCACCACTCATTCTTCAATGATCTGAGTATCGTGGCGCGACAATGTTGCGAGACCGGGGAAACAACGGGATTGCAAACTGCGAAAGAGGACGGCTCCCAGACCTGTCGCTTGGGTCAGGTATGGGCGACCGTTCGGGTCAGTTCATGACTGCGCGCGATCTTATGAGGTGTACAGATGAGAAGTGATTCTGTGAAAGGGAGTTCGCCGGCAAACGGTCCAGGAAGAGCGGATGACTCGCAGTCTCTCATCTCACCGGCGAACGAGGACGTCGAACGTTCGGCCGAGTCCTATCGCAGGCTTTTCTTGAGCGCCGGGGATGGTCTGGTCGTCAACGATTTAACGAGCGGCATCGTGCTCGATGCGAACCCCGCCTTCTGTCGCATGCATGACTACGACGACATGGTTGGGCTCGATCCCTCGACGTTTATTCATCCAAAGAGCCGGCCGATCTTCGTGAAATATATGGAAGCGATCCGCGCAGGGCGCGAGTATCGAGCGCGCGTTCAGGACGTCCGGCGCGACGGCAGTCTGATCGATGTCGAGGTATTCGGCCGCTTGACGACCTTTAACGGGATTCCCGCCATGCTGGGCGTTGTCCGCGATATCAGCGAGCAACGGCGAGCCTATCAACAATTACAACAACGTATCGCCGAACGGACGATCGAAATCGAGCGACGACGCGAAGTTGCCGAAGGCTTGCGGGAGTTGCTCGCGGTCGTCAATTCGGGATATTCGTTGCAAGAGCTGCTCGAATTCCTGGCCACCCAGTCGCGCCGATTACTTCGGAGCGACGCCAGCGCGATCTTCATGCCGGTCGACGAAGAGGGCGTTGAATTGCACAGCATCCGTGCGTCCGACGGATTGACACCTCAACTCGCGTCCGTGCGCCTCCCGTTCGGCTATTCAACGACCGGGCTTGCATATGCGCGGCGCAACGCGGTCGTGGTCTCCAATATGCGCGAGGTGCTGTCCACCGAATATATGCCAACCGCGGCGATGCAGTTGCATGAGCAGCCAAACCGCATCGACATCTTGTGCCTGCCCATGTTGATGGAGGATCCGGAGAGCGCCCTCAGCGCCAACGAAATCGACGCGATGCGCTCCTTTGCCGTCAGCTTCGATGCATTCGCGTCCGTACCGCTCGCGCTCGAGGGTGCAACCTATGGCACGCTCTCGATTTACTATCTCGAACCGCATAAATTCAACGATGACGAGCTCGCGCTCGCTTCCACCTTCGCCCAACAGGCGGCACTCACCATCGAGAATGCCCGTCTCCGCGAGCAGGCTCGTAAGACAGCGGCGATTGACGAACGGCAGCGCCTCGCTCGCGAACTGCATGATGCCGTTACCCAGACGCTCTTCTCGGCCAGTCTCATATCGGACGTCATTCCCGATCTGTGGGAGAGTAACCCGGACGAAGCGCGCAATCGCCTGCAGCAGTTGCGCCGCCTGACGCACGGCGCGCTCGCCGAAATGCGCCTCTTGCTCGTCGAACTCCGGCCGAACGCGCTCACCGATATGCCGATCGCCGATTTGTTACGTCAACTCATTGATGCTGCCAGCGGGTCGCTTCGCGCCGAGTTGAGCCTCGACGTCGCCGGTCATTATCGAACGACGCTCACACCGGACGCCCAAATCGCCTTCTATCGCATCGCCCAGGAAGCGCTCAACAACGTCGCCAAGCATGCTCAGGCAGACCACGTCCAGCTCGCGCTCGTCTGCCACGACACCGCGATCGAGATGACGATTCAGGATGACGGCCGCGGCTTCGATCTCGCGAGCATCCCGGCCGGTCATCTCGGCGTCGGCATCATGGCGGAGCGCGCCGAATCAGCCGGTGCGCACATCGACATCCGGAGCGCGCTGGGCGAAGGGTCCCGCATCACCGTCACGTGGCCTAAACCGGAGGAGCCGGCGTGCTGAACCAGCACCCCGCTCAAACCGATCGCATCCGCGTCCTGGTCGCCCATAAAAACACCCCTCTCCCGCGCGGTGCGGGAAAGGGGCTGGGGGTGAAGGCTGCGGCGGTCTCCGTTTTTACCAGATCTCCGGTACCGGGTTCGGAACCAGCGCCGCCATGATGCGTGAGAACCGCTTCGCGCGCCGCTGCTCGGCGGGAGAACCAGCCGGCTTGATGTTCTGGTTCAACTTGAAGATATTGAGCGGATCGTAGCGCAGCTTGACGCCGGCCAGCCGCGCGTAGGTCATCGGCGGATAGGCCTCATGCACCCGCTCTTCGCCTTCGTCTCCCAGGAAGTTGACGTAGACGCCGGAGGCGAACGGCTTCAGTTCGTTCCAGAGCGTATCGACCCACTGGCGACTCTCCGCTTCCGCGCCGGTGTTGATGAGGCCGAGGAAGATCGACTTGTCGCGATGGCCGAAGGCGGTCGCCTGGTTCGGCACCCGCGCCATCGCACCACCGAGCCCGCGGATCTGGATCATCGCGAAGGGATCGAACGCGGTCTCGACGTTGGTTACGATCGCATCGATCGCCGGGTCGGAGAGGCCATCCATGAAACCAGACTTGACCGTTGCGTGGTGCCGTTTGGCGCCTTCCGCGGTGAACTCATAGAGCCCGGCATACGGCATCGGCACAAGGAGTTCGGCGACCGGTTCGGCCAGCGCGCGCAGCGGTGCGACCACCTTCTGTCCTTCTTCGGGGTCACCGGCGTAGGCAACCAGAATGATGAAGGCCGGTTTGAAGTGCCATTCGGTCGGGATGATCGGCAGGGGCGGTGCCGACATCACGTTGGCGATCGTCGTCAACTCGTCCGGCGCGGTCGTCGCGTAATCGGCGTAACCGCGCAGCACCTCGCGGGTGACCGGCAGGACGATGGCCCCGCCGAGAATCGTGCCGACCGGCTGCAGATCGAACTCGAATGATGTGACGATCCCGAAGTTGCCGCTGCCACCGCGGATCGCCCAGAAAAGATCAGCGTTCTGCGTCGCGCTGGCGGTCACGAGGCGTCCATCGGCCGTCACGATTTCGGCCGAGCGGAGGCTATCGATCGTCAGGCCATACTTGCGGGCCAGGAAGCCAATGCCACCGCCCGTCGTCAGGCCGCCGAGACCAACCGAAGCCGTGTCGCCGGTCGAGAGCGCCAGACCGTGCGGTTGCGTCACGGCCAGGACGTCGGCCGTCGTCGCCCCCGGCTGCGCCCAGAGCGTTCGCTTTTCAGGATCGACGCTCACCGCCTTCATGCCGGACAGGTCGACGACGAGGCTGCCGTTGGCCATGCTGTAACCTGGGACGCT
>JAICWZ010000517.1 GCA_025966355.1 Thermomicrobiaceae bacterium | reverse complement strand
GCCATACCGCCGAAGGGACGAAGACGATCATCCCGCATGAGGCGCGCGCCAAGGTCGATGTGCGCATGGTGCCGAACATGGTGCCCGAGCGCGTCGTCGGGTTGATCCGTGCCCATCTCGATCGGCACGGTTACTCGGACATCGAGATCGACGTGCTCGACGCCTATAAGTGGAGCAAGACGAGCGTCAATTCGGCCCCGGCTCGCGCGATCATGGATACCTATCGCCAGCTCGGGCACGAGCCGGAAATCTGGCCGCACCTGGCCGGTTCGGCGCCGTTTTATCTCTTCACCGACGTGCTCAACATTCCGGTCGTGCTCGGCGGTCTGGGACATGGCGGCCGCGTACACAGCCCGAACGAGTATGCGCCGGTGGCCGGGCTGAAGGATCATGAGAAGTCGATCGCCGTCTTCATGTACCGGCTGGCCGATGAACTGGCAGCCGACGATGCCGCGCGGTCGGACGGAGGCGTGTGATGGCAGCGAATCTGGTCGGTGAAAAGCTGGCGCAGGCGACCGCGATTCTCGATGAACTTGGCGTCGATCTCTGGATGATCGTCGCCCGCGAAAGCGACGTCCTGGGCGACCCGAGCCTGCCGCTGGTCGTCGGCACGAGTGTGACCTGGGAATCGTTCTTTTTCATCTCCCGAAGCGGTGAGCGTCTCGCCATCGTCGGCACCGGAGACGTCGAGAATATCAAGCAGACCGGCGCCTGGGACGAGATCATCGGCTACGTACAGGGGCCGACGACCGCACTCCTGGACGCGCTGGAACGGTTCGACCCACGGCAGATCGCGCTCAACTACGCGCCCGACAACAACATGGCCGACGGTTTGACGTTTGGCATGTATCTGAAGCTGCGGGAGATGCTCGGGAAGACGCGCTTCTGGGAGCGGATCATCTCGGGCGAGCCGATCGCGTCGCGCGTGCGCGGCCGGAAGTCCGATGAGGAGATTCGGCGCATCCGGGCCTCCATCGCGACGACGAACGAGATCTGGGAACAACTGGAAGAGTGGATCCGTCCCGGCGCATCCGAGCGCGAAATCGCCGAATTTATGCATGAACAGCTGAACCGGCGTGGGCTTTCCTCCGCCTGGGACTGGAACTACTGCCCGAGCGTCACGGCCGGACCGAACTCTCCGATCGGCCATGCCGGGCCGGCCGATGTGACGCTCGAACGCGGCCAGTTGCTTTCGCTCGATTTCGGCGTGTTGCAGGACGAGTACTGCTCCGACATGCAACGGACGTTCTACCTGCTGGCCGAGGGTGAGACTGAGGCGCCTGCTCCAGTTGAGCGCGGGTTTCGGATTATCTCGGGCATCATTCGCGCGGCGGCCGACGCATTGAAGCCCGGCGTGGCGGGCTGGGAAGTCGATCAAGTCTGTCGCGAGGCGTTTGCGCGCGAAGGAATCACGGAGTGGGGCTTCGCGCTGGGGCATCAGATGGGTCGTTCCGTGCATGACGGTGGAACCTTGCTTGGACCGCGCTGGGAGCGTTACGGCCGGCAACCGTATGGAATCGTTGAAGAGAATGAGGTCTATACGCTGGAGATCGGGATGACCGTGCCGGGCTATGGCTGGCTCTCCCTCGAAGATGATGTCGTTGTCACTGCGAACGGCTGCGAATTCTTGTGCGAGCCGCAGACGAAACCGATCCTGATTGGCTGATCGAATGTCGAATGGGAGATTGCCGGCATGAACGCAACACAACCCAACGACTGGTTCGAAATTCGGCAGTTCGATGACGGCGTCATCGGCATCGGCGAACCGGGGCATGACGAAGACGTCAAGTCGTACCTGGTCATCGGTCGCGACCTGGCGCTGCTCTTCGATAGCGGTATGGGCGTCGGCAACATCAAGCAGGTCGTGGAGCGCTTGACCGATTTGCCGGTGTTGCTCGTCAACAGCCATAGCCACTGGGATCACATTGGCGATAGCTGGCGCTTCGAGCGCGTCTGGGTGCACGAGGCGGAGGCCGATGATTTGCGGGCGGGTGTGGCGAATGAGCGCATGCGTCGCGCGCTCGCTCCTGAACGACTGAATCGGCCACTGCCGGACGGCGTGGACCTTCAGACGTTTTCCATTCCCGGTGTTGAGCCGGAGCAGCGCCG
>JAICWZ010000261.1 GCA_025966355.1 Thermomicrobiaceae bacterium | reverse complement strand
TCAAGGAAAAGCCCGATCGAGAGACGGCACAAACGTATCTTGACAGCGGGAAGTATCTTTGGAATGCCAGCATGTTCGTATGGAAAGCGTCATTGCTCCTCGATGAGATGCGGCGGCTCTTACCCGAGCTGCATGAGACGTTGCTGATCATCAGCGAAGCCTGGGATCAGCCGGAGCGTGATGCTGTGCTGCGCGAATACTGGCCGCGCATCGCCGACGTAACGATCGACAACGGCATCATGGAACACGCCGAGCGCGTTGCAGTTGTACCGGCGAGCTTCGGCTGGACCGATCTCGGGGACTGGCACAGTCTGGCCGAACTCATGGCGGACGAGCAACAGGACAACGTCGTGCTCCGCGGCACACATCTGGCCGAAGATACCCAGTCGACGCTTGTCTTCGGCAACGAACGGCTCGTGGCGACGCTTGGCGTTGAGAATCTCGTCATCGTCGATACGGACGATGTTCTGCTCGTTTGCAGCCGCTCACGCGCACAGGATGTGCGCAAAATCGTGCAGCGCCTGAAGGATGGTGGAGACCATCCGCTCACATGATCGTTAAGAGCACGCGCTGAACGATTGTAAGGCGGATTGCCGCTCGTGTGTACACTATGGTCGGTTTTCGCGATGCGCGACGCGAACCGATCGACGCGTCGGACCCCGGTGCACGGCCGTCCCCGGCCACTCTTGCCCTGTCGCGCTCAAAAGCGTGACGTTTGGGATATACGACCGCGGGACAACCCCGAGTTACGATGCGTACGAACGCAATAAGCGCTAGCATAGAGGAGGGCCACCCGTCGTCAGAATGAGGACGAGCGGCGCGACTCACTCGGCATACGGAGACTATGGTTCAAAAGAGTACCGGCACCACCAAAGCAGGCAAGACGACGACGAAAAAGACATCGTCAAAGAAATCGACCGCCAGTACGGCCGGTCGCAACACCCTCGTCATCGTCGAATCACCGGCCAAGGCGAAGACGATCAGTCGCTACCTCGGTCGGGGCTACGTCGTCAAAGCCTCGATGGGGCACGTGCGCGATCTGCCGAAGAGCCGGATGGGCGTGCAGACCGATGACAGCTTCGAGCCCGATTATCTCGTTCCCCGCGACAAGAGCAAGGTCGTCAAGGAGCTGCGAGAAAGCGTCAAGTCCGCCAAATCGGTCCTGCTCGCGACCGACCCCGACCGCGAGGGCGAGGCGATCGCCTGGCATCTGAAGGAAGCGACCCAACCCCAGGACAAGCTGGTGCAGCGGATCGTCTTCCAGGAGATCACGCCCGACGCGATCCGTGAGGCAGTCAAGGCGCCGCGCGAGATTAATATGAAGCTGGTTGAAGCGCAGCAAGCACGCCGTGTGCTCGACCGTCTCGTCGGCTATGAAATCAGCCCGCTCCTCTGGAAAAACGTCAAGCGCGGGCTTTCGGCCGGGCGCGTCCAATCGGTCGCCCTGCGGCTGATCGTCGAGCGCGAACGCGAGATCAACGCCTTCGTCAGTCGCGAGTACTGGTCGCTCGACGCAGAGCTGGCCAAACGCGAGGCGAACCAGCGTAAGAAGGTCAAGACGTTCAAGGCGGCGCTCAACCGCGTCAACGGCGAAACGCCCGAACTGAACGACGAAGCGCAGACGATGGCGATCGTCAACGCTCTCGACGGCGCCGAGTTCCAGGTCGCCGAGGTGCGCACCAAAGAGACGCAGCGGCGGCCGGCGGCGCCTTTCACGACGAGCACGCTGCAACAGGAAGCCTCGCGCAAGCTACGCTTCCCGGTGCGCCGCACGATGCAAATCGCACAGGAACTGTATGAAGGCGTCGATCTGGGTAAAGAAGGCTCGCAGGGCCTCATCACTTACATGCGAACTGACTCGACCAACATCGCGGCCTCGGCTCAGCAGCGCGCCCGTGAGGTGATCGCTGAGCGACACGGCGCCGAATACGTGCCGGAGCGCCCACCGGTCTATACACGCAAGGCGAAGGGCGCACAGGAGGCGCACGAAGCGATCCGCCCGACCGATCCGGCACGCGCGCCGGAAGTCGTGCAGCAATATCTGACGCCGCAGCAGTTCCGGCTCTACAAGCTGATCTGGCAGCGCTTCGTCGCCAGCCAGATGCGCAACGCGATTTTTGACAGCACCAGCGTCGATATCGACGCCGGTAAGCCGGGCGGCCCAAAGCCATACCGCTTCCGGGCGACCGGCTCGGTCATCAAATTCCCTGGCTTCATCGCCGTCTATCGCGAAGGTCGCGATGATGATGAGGTCGATGAGATTGACCGCGACGCGCTGCCGGTGCTGACGGCGGGCGAACTGCTCGATCTGACGCAACTACTGCCCGAGCAGCACTTCACCCAGCCGCCGCCGCGCTTCACCGAGGCGACGCTGGTCAAGTCGCTCGAAGAACTTGGCATCGGCCGACCGAGCACGTACGCGCCGACGATCGCGACCTTGCAGGCGCGCAATTACGTCGTCGTCGATCAGCGGCGCCTCTCGCCGACCGAACTGGGTGAAGTCGTCATCGACCTGCTGATCAAGCACTTCGCGGCGATCGTCGACGCGCAGTTCACCTCACGAATGGAGGATGAGCTGGATGACATCGCCTCAGGCCAGCGCGCCTGGGTACCGGTGATGCGCGACTTCTACGGACCGTTCCACGAATCGGTCGAACAGGCCGAACAGCAGATGACACGCGTCAAGATCGCCGACGAGCCGACCGACGAAATCTGCGAAAAGTGCGGTCGCCCGATGGTCATCAAGCTCGGCAAGTACGGCCGCTTCCTCGCCTGCACCGGCTTCCCGGAGTGCCGCAATGCGCGGCCGTTGCTGGTCAAGATCGGCGTCAAGTGCCCGCAATGTCACGAGGGCGACGTGGTCGAGAAGCGGACGCGCAAGGGACGCCAGCGCATCTTCTACGGTTGCAGCCGTTACCCGGAGTGCGACTTCACGAGCTGGGACAAGCCGACCGGCGAGCGCTGCCCGGTTTGTGGCGATATTCTCGTCGAAACCGGCAAGGACGGCACGATCAAGTGCCGCAACAACGACTGCCATTACAAGGGCGAGCCGCTGGCGAAAGCGAGCTAGCGCGGACCGTCCTCACCCCCGGCCCCTCTCCCATATCGGTTGGGAGAGGGGGGAACGCGGACCGAGTGGCAGGTCAAACCTGATAAACTCGTAGGTTGGCGGTGGTCGTTCGTAGGTGGAAGATGCGCGAAGCAGCAACGCGTTGGCATGGCACGACAATTCTGGGGGTGATGCGAAATGGCGAGGTCGCCATCGCCGGCGACGGCCAGGTGACCTTCGGCGACGTCGTGATGAAACATACGGCGCGCAAGATCCGCGTGCTCGCCTCCGGCCGTGTCGTCGCCGGTTTCGCCGGAGCCGTGGCGGACGCCTTGACGCTGATCGAGAAGTTCGAGGCGCAGTTGCGCGATTCCGGCGACAACCTGCTGCGCGCGGCCGTCGAACTCGCCAAGGAATGGCGCTCCGATCGCTACCTGCGTCGCCTCGAAGCCCAACTGCTCATCGGAGATAGCGAGCATCTGCTCGTCATCTCCGGCGAAGGCGACGTGCTGGAGCCGGATGACGGGGTCGTCGCGATCGGCACCGGCGGCGCCTACGCCACCGCCGCGGCGCGGGCGTTGTTGCGTCACACCGAATTGAGCGCCGAGGAGATAGTCCGCGCGGCCATGGAAATCACCGCCGACCTCTGCATCTTCACCAATGGGAACATTTTGATCGAGGTAACCAGGCAGTCTGATGAATCGTAACGTGCAACCAGAACGAGATCGTCTCTTCCCGAGCCTCGGCGAGATCGAGCAGGAGCTAACACCGCGCCGCATCGTCGATCAGCTCGACCGCTTCATCATCGGGCAACACGACGCCAAGCGAGCCGTCGCCATCGCCTTGCGCAATCGCTGGCGGCGCCAGCAGCTGGACGACGACGCCCAGCGCGAGATTCTCCCGAAAAACATTC
>JAICWZ010000022.1 GCA_025966355.1 Thermomicrobiaceae bacterium | reverse complement strand
TTGGCCAGAGTTGCCGGCGAGGACACGCCTTATTCGCGGCCACCGAGCGCGGCTTCGATCGCCTCGGAGACTGTTGCGACGCGAGTGATCTGCATATCATTCATCGTGGACTGGCTGATGCCGTGCGGGGACGCGGGGACGATGGCGCGTTCG
This sequence comes from Thermomicrobiaceae bacterium, assembly GCA_025966355.1. GTDB lineage: Bacteria > Chloroflexota > Chloroflexia > Thermomicrobiales > Thermomicrobiaceae > CALAGB01. The sequence goes on along the minus strand of JAICWZ010000022.1, from coordinate 10,985 downwards.
AAGCCTAATCTTTGCGCTTCGGCGATGCGACGCTCTAGCTGGTTCACGCTGCGCAGTTCGCCGGAAAGCCCGACCTCGCCGATGACAACTGAGCGCCGATCGACCGGGCGTTCACGGAAGCTGGATGCCATCGCGACGACGACGGCCAGATCGACCGCCGGCTCGACCACACGCAATCCGCCGACAATGTTGACGTAGATGTCCTGCCCGCTCAGCGGAAGACCGACTCGCTTGGTCAGCACCGCCACCAGCATCTGCACCCGATTCCCATCGAAGCCGTTGGCAGTTCGACGTGGCATGCCGAGCGCGCTGTTGGCCGTCAAAGCCTGCACTTCGAGCAGGATCGGTCGTGAGCCTTCGAGCGTCACCGCGATCGCTGAACCGGCTGCGTTTCCGGACCGCTCTTGCAGGAAGACTTCGGACGGATTCCGCACCTCGCGCATCCCGGCATCGGCCATCTCGAAGACGCCGACTTCATCGGTCGAACCGAACCGATTCTTGACCGCGCGCAGAATGCGGAACTGGTGGAAGCGATCGCCTTCCAGATAGACGACCGCGTCGACCATATGCTCCAATACACGCGGCCCGGCGATCGCGCCTTCCTTGGTCACGTGCCCGACCAGAAAGACCGGCAACTGTCGCGGCTTGGCGAACTGCATGATGCGCGAGGTGCATTCGCGCACCTGGCTCACGCTCCCGGCGGCTGACGTCAATTCGTCGAGATAGACGGTCTGAATTGAATCCACGATCAAGAGACTCGGATTGAGTTGCTCGACGGCTGCCAGCACGTCGTCCAGCCGTGTCTCGGAGAGGACGAACAGCCCGTTGGTGCCGAGCCCAAGCCGGTCGGCGCGCAGCTTCACCTGCTGCGCCGATTCCTCGGCCGATACATAGAGCACCGGAGGTTCCGCCTGCGCCAGCATCGAGGCCGCTTGCAAGAGCAGCGTTGATTTGCCGATCCCCGGATCACCGCCGACAAGGACCAGGGAGCCGGGCACCAGCCCGCCGCCGAGCACGCGGTTTAGCTCGCTGATGGGTATGACGTGGCGGTTCTCTTCGGCGCTCTCGACCGAGTCGAGCGCGACAACCGAGAGCGCCGCACCACGGCTGCGCACGATCGTCTCTTTGCGCGCCGGTGGAGCTTCAAGCGTCTCGACCATGCTGTTCCACGTGCCACACTCAGGGCACCGACCATACATCGCCGGGCTTTCAAGGCCGCAATTCTGGCAGACGAATTTGGTGCGCGTCTTCGGCATGAGCCACCTCGTGGTCTGGCACGACACGATTCTCGAACATTCGTTCGAAGTTTATCAGAGGTCTGAGTGTCGATCCAGCGCGGTGCACAAGAAAATGCCACCCTGGGATTTTCCAGGGTGGCATCTCGTTCGAGTTTGAATGCTTTAGGAGACCGGGACGAGATCTTCGGCCTTCTCCAGCGTCAGCAGATCCTCGCGCACATCGACCACAACGGTCGTGCCGGGGCCAAAACGATTGTCGAGCAACCCTTCGGCGAGTGGATCCTCGATCAGGTTCTGGATGATGCGGCGCAACGGTCGCGCACCGAACTGGCGATCGTAGCCACGCTCACCGAGCAGGTCCATGGCCGCCTCGGTCACGTCCAGCGTGATCTCCTTCTCGATCAACTGCTTGCGCACCCGCTTCAACTCCAGCTCGACGATCTCGCGGATCTCGGTCGTCGAGAGCGGATGGAAGACGATCACACCATCGATACGGTTGAGGAACTCGGGGCGGAAGGTCTGCTTCAACTGGCCGAGCACCTTGTCCTTCATCACCTGGTAGTTCTGCTGCGCCTTCTTCTCTTCGTTGGCTGCCATGGCGAAGCCGAGCGGCCCTTCGCGCTGGATCATATCGGCCGCGATGTTCGAGGTCATGATGATGATCGTATTGCGGAAGTCGACCCGGCGGCCCTTGGCATCGGACAGGTTCCCGTCTTCGAGAATCTGCAAGAGCATGTTGAACGCCTCAGGGTGCGCCTTCTCGATCTCATCGAGCAGAATCACCGAGTAGCTCTTACGCCGGACCGCTTCGGTCAGCTGGCCACCCTCTTCGTAGCCGACGTAGCCCGGAGGCGCACCGACCAGCCGCGACACGTTATGCCGCTCCATGAATTCGCTCATGTCGATCTTGATAAGCGCATCCTCGCTGCCGAACATGAATTCGGCCAGCGCACGCGCGAGCAGCGTCTTACCGACACCGGTTGGCCCGAGGAAGATGAAGCTTCCGATCGGCCGGCGGGGATCTTTCAGACCCGCACGAGCGCGCCGGACTGCCTTGGACATTGTCGAGATCGACTCGTCCTGCCCGATGATCCGCTCATGGAGTGCTTCCTCCATGTGCAGCAGTCGTTCGCTCTCTTCGGTCGCCAGTCGCATCAGCGGGATGCCGGTCCACATCGAGACGACCTGCGCGATATCCTCGTCGCTCACTTCCGGTTCGGCTTCGTCCTGCTCTTCGCGCCAGTGCGCTTCGAGGTCGCCGATGCGCGCCTGCAGTTTCTTCTCGCGATCGCGCAGATCGGCTGCCAGTTCAAACTCCTGGCCGCTCACCGCACCGTCCAACTCCTGGCGCAACGACTCGAGGCCGCGCTTGGCTTCCTTGAGGCTTGGCGGCGAGGCCGAGCGATACATGCGCACCCGTGAGGCGGCTTCATCGATCAGGTCGATCGCCTTGTCCGGCAGGAAGCGGTCAGTGACGTAACGGGAGGCGAAAATCGCCGCCGCCGTCAGCGCCTCGTCGCTGATCTTCAACTTGTGATGCTCTTCGTAGCGTTCGCGAATGCCCTTGAGAATCTCGATCGTCTCTTCGACGGTCGGCTCATCGACATTGACCGGTTGGAACCGCCGCTCCAGCGCTGCGTCCCGCTCGATGTACTTGCGATACTCGTCGAGCGTCGTGGCGCCGATCGTCTGCACTTCGCCGCGCGATAGCGCCGGCTTCAAGATGTTGGCGGCGTCGACCGCGCCTTCCGCGGCTCCAGCACCAACCAGCGTATGCAACTCATCGATGAAGAGGATGCTGCCAGTGTCTTTCACCTCAGCCACGATCTTCTTCAACCGCTCTTCGAACTCGCCACGATACTTCGTGCCGGCGACGAGTGCGCCGATGTCGAGCGCGACGACGCGTTTGTTCTGCAATGGATCGGGCACGTCGCCTGAGATGATGCGCTGCGCCAGCCCTTCGACGATCGCCGTCTTGCCGACGCCCGGCTCCCCGATGAGTGCCGGGTTGTTCTTGGTGCGGCGCGACAGGATCTGCATGACGCGCTCAATCTCAGGCTGTCGTCCAATCACTGGATCGAGCTTCGATTGGCGTGCCGCCTCGGTCAGATCGAAGCCGAGCGCATCCATATACGGCGTTTTGGTCTGCTGTGCCTTCTGCTGGTAGCCGCTATTCTGGCTGACGACTTGCAAAACCTGCTGGCGCACCTTCTCCAGGTTGACGCCGAGGCTTTCAAGGACGCCGGCCGCGATCCCTTCGCCCTCACGGACGAGGCCGAGCAGCAGGTGTTCGGTTCCGATGTAGTGATGATTGAGGCGTCGCGCCTCGTCGACGGCGAGCTCGATCACCTTCTTGGCGCGCGGAGTGAGACCGATCTCACCGACGATCATCGAATCGCCGCGACCGATGATGAACTCGACCGCGCTTCGCACCTTGGGCAGCTGCACGCCCATGTTGGCAAGCACGCGCGCCGCGACGCCGTCACCCTCACGCACGAGGCCAAGGAGCAGATGTTCGGTCCCAATGTAGTTGTGATTGAACCGGTGCGCTTCCTCCTGAGCCAGTGTCAGGACTTTGCGCGCCCGCTCGGTGAATTTCTCAAATTTGTCTGCCATCGTGTTCTCCCAAGGCCTCCAATGGTGCCATGGCTGAGTGCCGTTGTCTGTCGTAAGTATGCCTGAGCCACCAGAGGAATTACAGAAACAGCGAGCCCCCGAACGCAAGCGATGGTTGGGGGCTTCACCATGCACTGACCATACCACAGTGTGGGTAGCCAGTTTGACTTCTTGAGGTGCGAACGGCTGGCCAGGGACGGCGCGCGCTTATTCGCTCGCCGGTTCCTCACCATTGTCATCAGCCTGAGGCGATTCCTCACTCTCGGCCTGAATCGGTTCAGTCGCAGTATCCGCTCCGTCATCGGCGGACGCTTCCTGAGTCGCCTCGGCTTCCGCCGCCGGCTCCTCGTCGGATTCGACCTTGGGAGCTTCCTCGGTCGCGACCGCCATTGCGGCAGCCACGTCCGTCTGCTCGTCCCCACCCGTCTCAGGCTCGTCTTCCGGCTGTTCGTTCTCGTCCGGCTCGATTTCGCGGGCCAGCAACTCGTGCTTCAACTCGACAGCGTCTTCGCCGAGTGCCGTGGCCACTTCTTCGTCGGATGCCTCAAGAGCCCGGCGCAGGCTGAGCCCCATGCGCCTTCGCGCTGGATCGATCCTGATAATACGCAAGATCAGATCCTGGCCCTCAGACACAACCTGCCTCGGATGACCGATCCGCTGCTCCGAGAGTTCTGAGACGTGGATCAGTCCCTCGATGCCGTCCTCGATCCGGGCGAACGCTCCGAAGTTTGCCAGCTGGGTCACGGTGCCCCGCACCAACTGACCGACTTCGTAAATCGTCGCCACGCGGCTCCACGGTTCCGGCTGCGTACGCTTGATGCTGAGCGCGATCTTCTTCTCCTGAGCGTTGATACCCAGGACGTAAACATCGATCTCGTCGCCGACGTGCAACACCTCGCTCGGGTGCTTGACGCGACTCCAGGACAACTCCGAGAGATGGACAAGACCGTCGGCCCCGCCGATATCGACAAAGGCGCCGAAGTCGGTAATGCTCGTCACGCGGCCGCGTCGCGTTTCGCCTTCGTGAAGCTCCTCGATCAGGCGCTCCTTCATGACATCGCGCTTCTCTTGCACCGCCTGGCGCTCGGAGAGAATCAGACGATTGCGATGGCGATTGATCTCGATGATCTTGAGCGGCAACTTGGTGCCGATCAAGCGCGCCATGTCCGCCTGCTTGCTGCCATCGTCGCCGCCGCGAATCTCGGTGACCTGCGACGCCGGCACAAAGCCACGAACACCGTCGAGATTGACCAGTAGACCGCCCTTGTTGTAGTTGGTCACCTCGGCGTCGATCATATCGGCTGCCTCGAAGATCTCCTGCAGCCGTCGCCAACTCTTCTCGGCGAGCGCACGATCGATCGAGAGGACCGCCTGACCTTCTTGATTCTCCGGTTGGACCACGAACACAAGGACGCTATCACCCACGGACAGTCGTGCACGGTCTTCATCGGAAAGCGAAGAAAATTCGCGTGCCGGGATGATCCCTTCCGATTTGGAACCGATGTCGATCAGCAGTTCATCGCGATCGACATGCATGATCTGACCTTCCATGACGTCACCGTAGTTCAGGACTCGGTAGTCATGGCTGGGATCGTTCAACAACTCTTCCATGAGCGACATCGGAGCAAGCTCGTCCTCCGCCACTGGCGTTGACGAGGTGGTCTCTTCAGTGCTCATGTCTACATCCGTTCGATTCATACACCTTCCTTGTGTCGCAGATTCGCCGACCCGGTCCCGGAAACCGCGCTACGCTTCGTTTCTGAACCCCGGGCGCGACGTTGACCCGAAGTATAGTACGTTGCCAGACGGGCTGGCAAGCCAACGCGCGCCCACCGTCAAGTGCTCCGGACTCAGCCGCGCAACTGATTGGTTACCTCGGAAAGCGCCGTCAAGGTCCGTTCAAGGTCGGGCTGGTGGGTGTAGCCCATATGCCCGATACGCATTGCCTTCCCTTGCAGCTTGCCGAGGCCGCCGCCAACGTCGATTCCATGCTCGGACTTCATCCGCGCGAGCACTTCAGTCGCATCGACACCATCGGGCGGGTAGATGGCCGTTACCGTATCGGACACGTATTCTTCATCGGCGACGAGCCGGTATCCCAGTTCCGAGACGCCGCGCCGGACAAAGGCGCCGAGTCGGGCATGGCGGTCGTAGACGTTGTTCAAACCCTCGGCATCGATCAGGTCGGCCGCCGCTTTCAGCGCATAGATCATCGTCATCGGCGGCGTTGTCGGGGTCGTACCTTCTTTGGCACGATCGGCGGCGATCTTCAGATCAAAGAAGAACCGCGGGAACTTCGCCTGCTGATACGCCTCGAAGGCACGCTGGCCGACACCGACGATCACCAGGCCCGGAGGGCACATCCACGCCTTCTGCGAGCCGCTGAAAATCATGTCGATGCCCCAGGCGTCCATCTCGATCGGAATGCCGCCGGCCGCGCTCACCGCATCGACCAGCAAGAGGGCACCATGATCGTGGACGAGCGCCCCGATCTCGTGCACCGGGTTCGCGACGCCGGTCGACGTCTCGCTATACGTATAGAGGACCGCCTTCACACCCGGATTCTGGTCGAGGACTTTCGCCAGAACGTCCGTGGTGACCGCACTGCCCCACTCAAGCTCGACGCGCACCACATCCAGGCCGAGCATTTCGGCCACGCTCGCATAGCGCTCACCGAAACTGCCACAGCTTACCGCCAGCACTTTGTCGCCCGGCGAGAGGGTGTTGACAAGCGTGAATTCGAATCCGGACGAGCCGCTGCCCGGCAAGACAACCACGGTGTCCGACGTGCCGTGGAAGCGGCGCATCTGCGCCAACAACTCCGAAAAAACTTCGCGGAATTCCGCGTTGCGCGGCGGCGTCATTTCCGTCTGCATCGCCTGCAGCACTTCCGGCGGAAGTGGGGTCGGTCCCGGAATTCGCAGATCAGTCGCGGCCATGGTTACGCTCCTTCTCTGGTACGCCGGTCGATCTCACGCTCACCGGCTCCAGACATACGAATCGCGGATCGTCACACGCGTACGAAGCTGTTCAGCATTGAATGCATCTTCGTTGGCACGCCACTGTACCACGCCCCGCTATCCTAGCGCGCTCCATCCAGCACGTGAAGAGCCAGCCTCACGCGGAGTCTATGGAAGATAACGCAATTCGGCGTGGATTTCGTCCGCGATGCGAATAATGCCGTAGGAGTGCCGGGGTTCCCAGCGCCGGTTCGTTGGCGAGCCGGGGTTAAAGAGGATCGTGCCGTCGTGCGTCTCGCAGTACGGTCGGTGACTGTGCCCGAAGATGCCAAGGTCGTATTGGCCGGCGAAAAGCTGTTCGGCCGCTTCTCGTGCGGTGAGGCGGCCGAAGCCATGACCATGAATCATGCCGGCGCGAAATGGTCCGAACTGAAACTCGCGCCGCGATGGCAGCAGCGTTCGCAATGCCTCGACGTCATTGTTGCCGAAGACCGCACGGACCGGAGGGCCGATCTCGCACAGCAGCTCGAATGCCTCGACGCTACAAAAGTCCCCGGCGTGCAGAATCAGGTCAGCGCGGCGAAGCGCGTCCAATACCTCGTCCGGCAGTCGAACGCGCTTCGCACCGAAATGCGTGTCGGAGATGACCGCCAGCGTCAGCGGCGTCGCAAACGTCTCAGCCGACGCGGGCAGGATCAAGAACGCCTGCTTGTTCCATGATCGACTTCACCTGCGCCCGTTCGGCGTCGGTCGCCGGGAGCAGCGGCGGTCGCGGATCACCACCGTACAAACCGATCATGTCCATGGCCGCCTTCAGTCCGGCAATACCGAAGCGCGTCGTCACCGCGGCGTTCGGGGCGAGCATCCGCTGCTGCAGCGCCAGCGCCGATGCGTGATCCCCCTGCTCGAAGAGCCGCACGATCTGCGCGCACTCGCTCGGCGCGACGTTGCCCAGCGCCAGAATGCCGCCCTTGCCACCAAGGCAGAGCGCCGCGTAGAGGAAATTGGCCGAGCCGGCGAAGACCGAGAAATCCTCAGGCGTCCGGGCGACCAGTTCGCCCACCTTCGGCGCGTTGCCGCCACTGTCCTTGATGCCGACGATGTTCGGATGCTGGGCGATCTCGACAACCGTGTCGACCGGCAGATCGACGCCGGTATAGGCCGCCATGACGTAGATCATCACCGGGATCGGTGAGGCGTCGGCGACCGAGTGATAGTGCTTGACGTAGGCCGCTTTGTCGTAGCGCGGCTTGTAATAGTACGGCGTCACGACGAGCGCGAAGTCAGCACCCAGCTCCGCCGCTTTGCGCGTCAACTCGATCGAACCGCGGGTCGACTCGGTACCCGTTCCGGCGATGACCTTCTTGCGGCCGTCGATCGCCTTGACACCGGTCTCGATCAACTTCAGTTTCTCGTCAGTCGAGAGACTGACATACTCGCCGTTCGAACCCATGATCGCGACGCCATCGAGCGCCGACTCGGCATACCAGCCCAAGTTCGACGCATAATGCGCGAGATCGAGTTCGCCGTCCGACCCGAACGTCGTTGCCACCGGCGCGAAGACGCCCACCGGATGCACACGTGCCACCTGTTGCTCCTCTCCTGTTACCGTCGATCCCGAACGACACGGCTGAGCGCGCCGTTCAACACACCGGCCAGAATCGCCCCGGCCAGCGCCCCCCAATAGCTCATTGAGATCCCCGAAACGAACCTCGCCACAACATAGAACAGAAACGCGTTCACCACCAGTGCAAAGAGACCAAGCGTCAGGCAGGTGAGCGGTAACGTAATCAACTGCAAGACTGGTCGCACCAGCAGGTTGAGGATCATCAGAACGATGGCGAAGATCACCACCGTCCGATTGTCATTATAGGTGACCTGACTCGGAAGCACGTTCGCCAGGATGACGAGCGTCACCGCGTTCACGATCAGGTAGATCACGATCTTGGCGAGCACGAATAACTCCATCGGTCGACGCGCGCGAGCGGCGCATTCGCCCGGGCGCGGCCAGTGCCAGGATCATGCCACAGATGATCCAGAAGAGCGCGGCCATATGCGGAAACGTGATGTTGAAATAGTAGTGGTCGAAGACGCCGACGGTGAGCGCGCTGCTGAGTGCGGCCAGCAGACCCAGAAGCATCTCACCCTCCGGCGTCTCGGTGCGTCGACGGCAGGAGCGCAACCCGGTCAGACCAATCACCGCAATCGTAATCAGAAAGATCGCCAGACCGATCAGCCCGACGCGTTCGCCGATCGAGAGATAGATGCTCGACACGCCGGTCTGCAGGTTGATCGAGGGCGCGTTGCCGAAGCCGACCCCGAAGAACGGATGGTCGCGAATAATCGCCAGCGCGTTCTGGTATTCGCGCAAGCGCAGCTTGGTCGCAGGATCCTGGAGCGTGATGCCGAGCCAGAAGCGATGCACGAACTCGGCGCCCAGACCGAACGCCGCCATCCCCAGAGCCGCAACCACACCGGGAATGATGAGCCAGCGATAGCGCAGCAGCGCCAGAACCGCGAAACCGGCCGCGATCCCGACCCATGCACCGCGCGAAAACGTCAGCAATGCCGCGACACCGCACAGCCCAAGCGCCGGCACGCTCACCCAACGCGAGATCGAACGATGGCGGGCGATCGCCATGGCGCAGGCGAGCACGGTCATTACCGCCAGCAACCCGCCGAACGAATTGGGATCAACCGACGTCGAGGTCAAGCGCAGCGGCTTGGCCGGATTATCCTCGATGTAGCGCACGATGTCGGACGTCGGATAGCCGTACGGGACGAGCCGGGCCAGCACCTTGAACGTCAAGCCTGCGCCACCCGCGTACAACGCCAGGCCAAGGAATGCCGCCGCTCCACCCGCCAGCAAGAGCACATTCACCAGACGCCGAGCCTCGACGAAATCCGAGGCGACGTTCCAGACGACGAAGACCAGCAGGACCGCCAGCAGGAACTTCCCGTAGTCATGAAAGGTCGTCATGCTGTAGCCGTTGGTGACGCCGATCAGGAAGGCAAAGGCCGTCTCGGCCAGAAAGAGGCCGATCAGGAGCGCCGGAGCACCGGTCGCCAGTCGCTGATCGCGATGCAGCATCAGCGTGACGAACCAGGTCCCAATCGTCGCGATCGACGCAACCTCGAGCAACGTCAAAGTCAGCCCGAGATGATAGGGCACGACCGCGAATGGCAGAAGCGCGATGACGCCGATGGTCGACCAGAGCGCGGCTCGCACATCGCTGAGCATCACGACAACGCTCGCGGCTCCGACCAGCAAAGCCATGAGCGGCAACACCCCGCGCTCGGTCGACATGTGACCGAGTTCGTAGCCGCCCGCGACGGCGATCGCTGCGGCGAGCACCAGCACGAGCCGGAGCGGCGGATGAACCGCTCGCGCGTGTGGGAATGCAGGGAGGACGGCGCGCCGCGCCGGTGGCTGACTAACCACGCCAACCTACGGGGAGCAGCATCGCAAAGCCGTCGAACTGGAAGCGTTCAAGGCCGTTCTCGATCGAATCCGGCGAGCGCCCCGACCAGATCGATTCGTTGGCGTCGTTGACCTGGGTCAGGAAGGATGCCGGCAGCGGATAACGGTTGTGGCTCGGGTAGAGCATTTTCAACGACGGCGCGAGATCGGCCAGGCGCCGCAGCGTCTCCCGGTAAACGACGGGATCGCTATGGTCGAGATGCGCATAGAGCGCACCTGCATAGACCGCATCGGCCACCAGCGCGACGCCGTTCGCTTCGTCGACGAGCGTGATTCCGCCGGGTGAATGGCCCGGCGTATTCACGACGACGAACGTGCGATCACCCAAGTCGATCCGCTCGCCGCCATGCAACGTTCGCTCCGGCTCGACACCGGGAGTTGAAAACGTCTGAAGATCCACGCCGCCCGGCAGTGGCCGATTCAGTCGCTCAGGAGCGAGCGCGAGACGCATGCGCTCATTCCCGACGCCCGCTCGCAGGTCATTGGCCTCCGCCTCGTGCACCCAGACGCGGTCGAAGCGCCAGCTATCGCCAATATGGTCCCAGTGACTATGGCTGTTGACGAGCAGTACCGGTAAATCGGTCAAGTGCTCCACGACCTGCTTGATGTTGCCGACGCCCATACCGGAATCGAAGAGCAGCGCCAGGTCGCGACCGATGACCAGATACGACTTGACGTCTTCGTCATGCC
>JAICWZ010000032.1 GCA_025966355.1 Thermomicrobiaceae bacterium | reverse complement strand
GGCAACCTCGTCACCATCTATGTTGAGGTCGACGATCTGCAAGCGGCGCTCGACAAAGCCGAGAGCCTGGGTGGTACAACGATCATGCCGCCGATGGACATCCCCGGCGCCGTCTCGATGGCTCAGTTCGCCGATCCCTCCGGCAACGTCATCGGCCTGGTGAAGGCGAACAGCATGGTGGCCGGGTAGACGGAGCAGTCCTCCCCCGGTGTGCGACCGGGGAGATGGGCGACGCATGCGATCGCCCCTACGGTCCGTGGTTCGTAGGGGCGATTCATGACTCGCCCGGCGCGCGGCACGGGGTCCGATTCGCTCCAAGAGCGGTACGCATAAAGGGACGAAGCGGTCCGCTGGCAGGTCGGCGACCTCCGCTCGCCAGCGAGCACGGGCGTCCTCGTCGCGTTCGCGGGCGGCGAGGGTCTTTTTTTTCGTGTTCAGCCGAGCCGCGTGATCGCCCGTGACATCGTCGCCGGGCTGACGCGCACGCCATGGTCGGCGTCCCAGTGCTGGCAATGCTCGGCCAACGCCGCATCAGGATGCGCCATGAGTTGCGCCGTCAGGTCGGTCGCCTCGTCGGCCGCGATCACCCGGGGACGACCCGGGCTCACGCGCGGGGCCAAGTCCTCTACGGTCGCGCGCTGGAGAAACGGCGGACCGCGGTTACGCCGACGGCGAAGTGCTCGGCGACCTCCCGGGCTGATTGGCCGCCGTCGACGGCCTGGACGATCCGTTCACGGAGATCAAGAGAATAAGCTTTAAGGCGCCAAGCCTACGCCTGCACCAATGATTCTGCAAATTCGCTCCAGCAACGCCGCCTGTGCACCACGCCCTCTTGCCGGTCCGGCATGAAGCGACATGCATACCGTTGTGTCTCGCCCGTAGTGAACCAGCGATTCAACGTTGGTGGATCGCATAGATACGTTCGTGAACTCCATTCGTTTCAGCGAATCACAGCTGGATTGTTGATGCGATGTCGGGAATCGCGTCGATGGTTGACGTTGTCGCTGGGCAACAGCCATCGGCAGTGCGACGTCAACCATGCAGGCCATTTGATCGTAGTCACGTCATCGCCGGCCGCGAACCGGCGGTTGTTTATGCAATGTTCACACTTTTCTCTGTCATTTACTAGAGACGTAGCTGATCCTGAGGGCGGGGAGGTGGACATGATGACATGTTGGCACCAGGCGACCGCCGATGACACGAGGACGACAAAGGGCGACCGGGATAATCGACGGCCGACGCCAATCACCGACGGCGCCGAACGTGATACTCCCAACGACCTGATCGCGAAGATGTTGTCGGACCCGGATCTGTACACGATTTCGCATGATCTGAAGAACCGTCTTGCACTCATTAAAGGGTGGGCCGACCTGCTCCAGCGAAGAATCGTGACGGACCTGAATCGAACGACAATTTCTGAGGCAGTCGCAAAGATCCAGTCCTCCGCCCAGGCGATGGATGAGCATCTCAGTGAGATCCTCGAAACAGCGCGCGGTATGGCGAGTCAACGAGAACAGCTCATGCGCTCCGAGATCGATCTCTGGAAAATCGCTGAGCAGTTGGTTGAGCAGTATGGCCCGCTCGCAAAGGATCATGAACTTATTGTTGTCGGCTCCGGCACTGGGCAGGTGGTTGGCAACTGGGACGCCAGAAGCGTGGAACGTATCGTGGCGAACCTGTTGAGTAACGCGCTTAAGTACAGCCCAGCGGGCGGCCCCGTTATGATCATTGTCACGAGGGAAAGTCAAGAGGCGCGAATCGGAGTACTTGACCATGGCATCGGAATCTCCGAGCAGGTGCTTCCACATATATTCGAGCAATTTTATCGCGGCAGGAACGGTGCGAATCAATCTGAATCAAGCGACGTTTCGGGGGTCGGGCTCGGGCTCTTCGCCGCTCAGAGGCTCGCCGGACAGCTAGAGGGTCGCATCGAAGTCACAAGCCGTATGCGACAGGGAAGCACGTTCACCCTCGTGCTGCCACTGCAAGATGTGCAGGCCACTCGTAGCGGAGGATAGCCCGTGAGGTACCTGATCATTGCGTTGGCCTCGTATCGACACGATTGATGAGGCCGGGGACGGTGACACGGAATGGGCTGAGGGACTGACGAGCGGCTGCACAACGGTGAGCGTCGGCGGCCGGTTAACGCACGTTCATTTCGGGATGATGAATCGATAGCCGAGCCCACGCTCGGTCCGGATGTATCGAGGCTGCTCCGAATCATCGCCGAGTTTGCTCCGCAGGCGGCGGATGTACACGCGCACGTAATCAACTTCGTTAATGTACTCGCGCCCCCAGACTCTGGCCAGCAGTGTGCCGTACGTCTGTGTTTGCCCGACATTGCGTACCAGATGGTAGAGCAGCTTGTATTCAGTGGGGGTGAGATTCAACCGGACACCGCTGAGGAACACTTCTTGGGCGGAAAAATCCACGGTCAGTTCGCCGGATCGGAACGACGGCGTCCGGCTCATGAGGCCGGGCATGTCGAGCCGTCGGAGCACTGCTCTTATCCGCGCGAGCAGTTCGAGATGGTCAAACGGCTTCGTGATGTAATCATCCGCGCCGAGTTCCAGCCCTTTGATCTTGTTCATGGTGGAATCCTGGGCCGTCAGCATGATGACGGGTACGTCGGAAAAAGCCCGAATCTCTCGCAATACTCCGTAACCGTCCATCCCCGGTAGGCCGATATCCAGGAGCACTAAATCCGGTAACTCCAACTCCACCAATTCGAGCGCGCGTTCACCGTTACCAGCGCTGAGTATTTCCACCTCACGAAATCGGAGCATCATCCCAAGCTGTATTGCCTCGATCACATCGGGTGCGTCTTCGACGAGCAGAATCTTCATTCTTCATCGGCTTCGAACGCTGCATATCGTGGAATAGATACCGTGAATACGCTTCCGCGATTGAGGGCGCTGTCAACGGTAATCGTTCCGCCATGTTCCTGGACGATCGTGAGTGCGATTGGGAGACCAAGCCCGGCTCCAGCCTTCTTACGTGTCGTGCCCTTGCCCGTAAAGAAACGTTCGAAAAGGTGTTGCTGGTCCTTCGGATCGATTCCAGGGCCGTGGTCCGTAACGACCCAGGCGATCTCTTCCTCACCGGCCTCGAGTGAGAGGCAGATTTGCCCGCCATCCAACGAGAACTTTTGCGCGTTCGACAGTAGATTAAGGAGTACCTGTTCGAGCCGGCGACGGTCTGCATAGACCCAGACTGGATCAGCAGGTGTCGTAATTTGAAGAATCTGGCCCCGACTTTCCATCAGCGCGGTGATCGCCGCTCCGGCATCGCTGGTAAGCGCGCGCGCTTCAAACCGTTGTGGATCGAGCCGTATTTGGCCGGCTCGGAAACGGGTGAGATCTAACAGATCATTAACCAACCCCTGCATGAGTTCGGCGCTGCGAGCAATATTGTCCAGGAGCCGGGTTTGTATAGAGGGATCTGGCGTGATTGACGGATCGCGCAGCAACTCTATGCTCGTTCGTACCGCGGTGAGCGGCGTTCGCAGTTCATGCGCGATGGTGGACATAAAATCCGTTCGGAGATGTTCGAGATCTTCGAGTCCCGCTGCCATTGTGTGGCTGCCGCCGGGAAGCGTATCCACATATTGGCGACCGAGCGTTGTGAGCATGTATCGTGGCTCTCCGTATGCCGTTCCTGAAACGACGACGAGCCCGAGGGCCGCGAGGCGGGCAAGCAGAGGGGCGATATCGTTTGTCCCACGTGGTAGGCGCATACGTCCGAAGCGCTCGGTAAGTTGCGCCGTCCCGGCCCCGGTGCCAAGGAGGCACAGCGTCGCCACCATCAGGATTTCGAGATCTTCGTCCGGAATGTTATACGTTGTCATCACGACCAGTCTATCGAGACTTGGAGGTGTGGAACGGTAGCGGCCTCCAGGATATACAACACGCAGAAGTAATTCCACGAATTGTCCTGTTTCGGACCTCGATCACCTAAATTCAATCACCGTGTTCACGCGACATCTATACAGATGCGCGCGGGTTAAAAGAGAAGGGCACGACGCTGCCGTCATCAACACACATGCGTACGATGTCCATGACATAAAGCGGATCGTGAGTAGCTACTCACGATCCGCGCTCACGTATCGACAAATTCGTTTGCCCCGGCCCATCTTCGCTTCGATTGAAGTCGGCTACCCGTTGTACAGCGCGCCCCAGTTGGCGTGCTCTTCCTTCGCTTCGGCGAGGAATTGCTCGTCGAGGAGGAGGTCGAGGGCGGTGAGCGCCATCGCCTTGGAGACCTTGATGAGCTGGTCGTAGCCGAAGTCCGAGCCGGAGGCGTCGACAACCTGCTGCGAGTGACCGGGGATCGGTTCGTGGCTAATGGCGAAGCTGCCGGTCGCCGAAGGGAGCTTGTAGCTCGTATTGCCGAAATCGGTTGAGTACATGCCACGCTCGGGGTCGACGTTGATCTCGATGCCCATCGCGGCCATATTCTCGTTATAGGTCTTGCCGATGCGGTAGCTCGGCCGCATGTCGTAGTGCAGGTCGCCCTCGGTGATCTTCACCTCGCAGCCGGTCATCAGCGCAGCGCCCTGAGCAACGTTGCGCACTTTGTCCATCACCTCACGCAGGTAGTCGACCGTCGGGGCGCGCATTGAGAACTGAGCGCGCGTGTACTTCGGCACGACGTTGGTCGCCTCGCCGCCGTTGGTGATGATGCCGTGCAGGCGGGTCTCCATCGTGACGTGCTGGCGTAGCGCATCGACGCCTTTGAAGAACTCGATGACGGCGTTGAGGGCGTTGACGCCGTTGTATGGATCGGCTCCGGCGTGGGCCGGCTTGCCGAAATACTCGATGACGAAGCTGTTCACGGCCAGGCAGGTGCCGCTCGGATATTCGGTGGCGGCAAAGCTCTGGTGCCCGGCGTGGTGAATCATGAGCGCCGCGTCGACGTCGTCGAAGATACCGGCCGCTTCCAGCTTGATCTTGCCGGCGCCGCCTTCTTCGGCCGGTGTACCGATCACTTCGAACATGCCCGGCACATCGTCCATGACGGTTGCCATGCCGATGGCCGCAGCCAGCCCCGAGGCACCGATCAGGTTATGCCCGCAGCCGTGGCCGATGCCGGCTAGCGCGTCGTATTCGGCGAGGACCGCGACGATCGGCCCGTCCTTGCGCCCATGTTTCGAGGCGCGGAAGGCGGTTTCGATGCCGGCCAGCGGCTTCTCGACTTCATAGCCTTGCTCACGAATGTTCGAGGCGATCAGTTGCGAGGCCATCACCTCTTCGTAGCCAAGCTCGGGATTGACGCGGATCGTCTCGGCGACCTCGATGATCTTGTCGCGATTGGCGTCGATCGCATCAATGATGCGCTGGCGTAGCTCTTCGCGTTCTGCCATCTCCAACCTCCCGGTTGTCCATCTGTCTGTAGCCGTTCAATGTGGTGAGTTTCGCATCCGCGCCGCGTCTTCGCCAGTCGACGTTCAGGCGAAGGCGGCGCGATTGACGACCGATTCGGGGATCTTGCCGAGCAGCACGTCGCGCACCGTTTCGGCGGCGATGCGCTGGCGATCGTCGACCGAATTGTCGGAATACCAGGCGTTGTGCGGCGTGACGATGACGTTGGGGAAGGCGAGGAGTTCGCGCAGCATGCTGAGCGGCGGTGGTTCCTGTTCGACGACGTCGAGCGCGGCTCCGGCGATCTGGTTGTCGCGTAGTGCTGCCACCAGCGAGGCATGATCGACCACTTTGCCACGGGCGCAATTGATCAGATAAGCGCTCGGCTTCATCCGCGCCAGTTCGTGTGCGCTGATGATCTTCAGCGTCTCGACGGTCAGTGGCGTGTGTAAGGTGACATAATCCGAAGTTGTCAGGAGTTCATCGAGCGGAACAAGCGGAACATCGAGCGCGGCGGCGGTGTCGGCGGGGACATACGGATCGGTCGCGATGACGTTGAGCCCGAGCCCCTGCGCCTTCCAGGCGACCGTCTTGCCGATGCGACCAAGCCCGATGATGCCGAGCGTCTGGCCGCGAATGCGGCGGATCGGCATGTATGGCTGGTGCGTCCAGGCGGCGCGCACGTCGGCGTCGCTGGCGGCGGCACGCAACGAATCGACCTGCGGGATGAGCCGCCGCGTGAGGGCGAAGAGGAGCATCAGGGTATGATCAGCGACTTCGTCGTTGCCATAGCCCGGCGTGTTCGCGACCATAATGCCGCGTTCGGTAGCGGCCGCCACGTCGATCGCGTCATAGCCGGCGGCGTAGGTGCAGATAATCTTGCATTGCGGCAGCGATTCGATCAGCTCGCGCGTGACGAGCAACTTGCGGAAAAGAACGGCGTCGGCTGTGCGCAACGCCGCGTCGATCTCCGCCTCAGCGAAATCGCGCGTATCGATGACGTCGGCGCCGATCGGCTCCAGAATCCCACGCTCGATCTCGATGCCCTCCATAAACTGCCCGACGATGACGACGCGTTTGCTCATGGTGTCTCTTCCTCTTTCACGGAGCGCTTTCTCAACCGCGGATTGCTGCGTAGTATAGCGCTGGAGTTGGTTGCGTCGATAAACGTGTTGGGGACGGAGCTCTACCATGAGACTGATGCGTCCAGTTGATCTCACACGGGATCGACGGCGGTTGCTGGCGTTGGACCGTTCGTTCGTGACCGAGCGTGTCCAGCGCGTGGTGCGAACCGATGTCTCATTCAGCCTGGAAGATATGCCGATTGATCCACCGCTGCGGAAGGATTTGCCGCTCGAATACGACCTGGGCGAGGCGCGGACCTGGGAAGACGGATTCGTAGCCGAGTTCGACGACGAGATCATCGGCTTCGCAGCCTGGTCGCACGAGGCGTGGAACCGGCGCACGGTACTCTGGCATCTCTACGTCGCGGCGCGTCATCGCGGCAACGGAATCGGGGGTGCCTTCGTTTCCCTGGTCGCCGACCAGGCGCGCGTCGCCGGGATGCGTGCCGTCTGGCTGGAGACATCGTCGGTGAACAGCCCGGCGATCGCGTTCTATCGCCGCCAAGGCTTCACGCTCTGCGGACTCGACCTATCGCTTTACGATCCCGCTGGTTCAGCGCCCGGGGAGGCGGCGCTCTATTTCGTGTTGCCGCTGGAGTCAACGATCATGCCGACCGCTGTTCGAATGGAGCAGAAATGACGGATTCACGAGATCAGGCCGCGGAGCGGCTCGACGAGATCGCCGCTGAGCTGGAGCAGGCGGCCGCGCATTGCCGCGTCGCCGCCACGCATTATCGCGAACGCGTCGTTCCACGCGCCGCGGCCCACGCCTGGGCCGCCTTCGGACACGTTCAACGCGGTAATAGCGCGCTGATCGAAATGGCGGAGGCGCACGCGGCGCACGCGATTCCGAGCGCCGAATAGCCTGAGTTGTTCATTCGTTCGCAGGCGTCGTCGTGTGCGTCACGCTCAGGTTCGGACGGGTGTTGAGCGTTTGGAAGACGACGCAGTAGCGTTCGGTGAGCTGGATGAGTTTGGCGACCTGCTCGTCGGTGGCCTCGGTTTGTAAATCGAAGTGCAGACGGATGTCCGAGAAACCGACCGGCACGTCGCGGCTGACGCCGAGCGTACCGCGAAAATCGAGATCACCTTCGGCGCTGATGGTACCGTGGCTGATCGGCAGGCTGATAGCGGTCGCGACCGAGGCGAGCGTAACACCGGCGCAGGCGACTAACGCTTCGAGGAGCATATCGCCGGAGCAGAGCAGGCTGCCATCGCCGCCGGTGGCAGGGTGCAGTCCGGCCACACGACGGTCGTCGCGCGTGTTGATACGGCAGGCGATCCGCTCCAGATCGAGCGAGCCGCGTGCCGTGAGGGTATAGCGGGCGCTCTCCGGCTGCTCGCGGTATTGCGCCTTGAGCGGTGCCTGAAGCGCGCGGAGTTCGTCGGATTGCATCATGCTGCCTTTCTGATCGGTTTGCGCAACGCCTCGCGGCAGGCAGCATAGACGAGCCGGTGTCGGGGTGCAAATCCGCGCCCGGCTCAGGCGGACACGTTGTCGATGATCGTGTCGATGATCTGGCTCGCGTGCGAAATCATCATCAGATGACCTTCGCCCGGCCAGTACGTGGCGTGACAGCCGGGAATCGCGGCGGCAAGGACGCGTCCGAACCGCGGCGGCACGGTAACATCCGCCTCGCCGTGCCAGAGATAGACCGGCACCGTAATCTCGTCGAGCCGGAAGCCCCAGGGGCGCGTATAGAGGAGCAGATCCCAGGTGACGCCGAGCGCGCCCTGCTTCAGCGCTTCGGCCGCATCACGGAAGAGCGTCTTGACGATGCGCGGCTGCTCCAGGAGCTTGACATCGGCCGGCGCCATTTCGCGTCTCATCCGTTCGAGCACGCCGGGGCGGTCAGGATTGATACGGTGAGCCAGGATCGGCGCGGCGGCGCGACAGGCAAGCTGCGGCGACCGTTGAGCGATGCGCACCAGCAGATGGTCGATGCGCGAAAGCGGCAATGTTCGTAACTCGCCCGGTGCTTCGAGCGGACCCATGCCGCTGATGATTCCCGAAAACGTGAGCCGTTCGGGGAACCGAGCGGCGCAGGCGGCGACATAGGCGGCGCCGCCCGAATTGCCGACGACACCGAAGCGCTCCAGCCCCAGCGTATCGGCCAGCGCTTCGACGTCGTGCGGCCAATCAAGAAACGTGCGGCGCGGCTGAAAGGTCGAGAGGCCGATGCCGGGGCGATCAACGCCGATGACGCGCAGGCCGTGCCGTGCGGCCAGATCGGCCACCAGTTCGGCGCCGCAACGCGAACCGGGGATGCCGTGAAAGAGGAAGACCGGGTGGCCGGATGGGTTTCCGAACTCGCGGTAGCCAAGCAGCCGTCCGTCAGCCAGACGGATGGTGCGATCGTCGGGGGAGGTTGTGGTATTCATGGGCTGGCTCTTCTGTAGGATGATTGCGGACCAATTCTCAAAAGACAACATCGCATAAACAGGGCCAGCGCGAGCCGGCGACTAGAGTCGAGAGACGACGTCCGGGCGAGGCAGCGCGATCGGCTCACCCGCCACGATCGCCGTCGCGTTGGCGATCATCGTGCGCGCGTACTCCTCGCCGGCCAATTCGGCGACACGCTCGAAGGCCGCATGCAGCAGCGGCGGGCGCCAGCGCGAGTTATGCGCGTCCGACGCGACCAAGTGTGCCATCCGGTTGCTGACGAGGTATTCGGCCGCTTCGCGCGCCCCACGCTCTGGTCGCCCCGCCAGCGAATCGGCATTCAGCTGCACCGGTACACCGGCCGCGATGACGTCGAGCAGGATTGCCGGATCGTGCTGCACATCCTCATAGCGTTCGGCATGCGCCAGCACCGGCCAGACGCCCGCCTCGTGCAGCTCGGCGATCGTCTCCATCACTCGTTTCGGCCAGCTGCCCGAGAGATAGAGCTCCAGCAACATATAGCGCGTGTCGTTCAACGTCAGAAACTCGCCTGCTTCAAACCGGCTGAACAGATTCGGGTCGTAGCGCACTTCGATGCCCGGCACGATCCGCAGATCGAGTCTATTCTCCTGGGCGATCTCGTTCAGTCGTGCGACCTTCTCCGGCACGCGGTTGGCCGGGCAGCGGTGCGCGTGCGGCGTGGCGGCGATCGTGCCGATGCCGTCGGCCAGCGCCACCTGCATCATGCGGAGCGACTCTGCTTCGTCATGCGCGCCATCATCGACGCCCGGAATGAGATGACAGTGCAGATCGACCAGCGGTGGGAGATCGTGCAACCGATAATTCTCAGGACTTACCGACATCCCCGCTCCCATCCGCCAACGCATCCAGCCAACCGCACGAAGGCCCAAATTCAGAACACTCATCGCGGCCCACCCGCCAATAACCCGCCGGGTCGAGCGACCCGGCCATTGGGGATTGTACCGCGCCTCTTGCCATCACCCCCGATTCATACGATCATAGCCATCTACCGACCGAACGCGAAGCACGATGGTGCAGTGGCGTGATGGAGCTACTGGAGGAACGCGCATGGTGTATCGCCTGGAGCATGTTGGCCTGGGGACGAGTAAAGAGACGTACGAGCCGACGGTGAAGTTTTACGAGACGGTCTTCGGCTGGCATCGGATTCGTGAGCTGGAGGGCGAACTGACTTTCCTGGGGGATGGTCACGGCGGCCGCTTCGAGATCTTCCCAAGCAGCTCGGATATTCGCTCGAATCCGACGCACCTGGCGTTTTCGGTGCCGGCCGGCGAATTCGACACGACGTTGCAGCGCGCGCGCGAGGCCGGCGCGACGCTGGACGAGCCGTATGTCAACGAGTTCGACGACCGCATCGGCTATTTCACCGACCCGGCCGGCAACCGAGCGCAGGTCGTGGCCCGCAGCGAAGCGTTACCCGAATAGGCGGCGCGCCTGGACGGGACCGAGGTGTGCACGGGACCGAGATCCCGTGCTCCGTAGACGAAGTCCCCTGCGGGGGACTGGGAAGACGCGAACCGTTCTTCCCCCAATCCCGGAGGATTTTCGTCTAGGGAGCACGGGATTTCGAATCCCG
>JAICWZ010000530.1 GCA_025966355.1 Thermomicrobiaceae bacterium | reverse complement strand
GCCAAGACATTTGAGATGCTGTCCAACGGCGAGACGTTCGGCGTCTTCCAGCTGGAGAGCGCCGGTATGCGTCGCTATATCCGTGAACTCCGTCCGAGTACGGTTGCCGAGCTTTCCGCCATGGTCGCACTCTATCGACCGGGGCCGATGCAACATATCCCCGCCTATTGCCGGGCCAAGCATGGGATCGAGCCGCCGAATTATCCGCATCAGGATCTGGCCGAGCTGCTTGACGAAACGTACGGCGTCATCGTCTATCAGGATCAGGTGCTGCTCATCGCCCAGAAGTTCGCCGGTTACACACTCGGTGAAGCCGACATCATGCGCAAGGCAATGGGCAAGAAGATCGCCGAAAAGATGGCTGCCGAACGCCAGCGTTTTATCTCGGGCGCCGGCGAAAAGGGGTACAGCAAGCAAGACGCCGAGACGATCTTTAACCTGATCGAGCCGTTCGCCGGTTACGCCTTCAACAAGGCGCACGCCACCTGTTACGGCACGATTTCCTATCAGACCGCCTATCTGAAATCGAATTACCCGGCCGAATACATGACGGCCGTCTTCCGCCTGGCGCCGAGTCATCCGTCCGGCACCGCAGCCCGTGTCGCGGCGGCGGCCGCCGAGTGCGCCAAGCTGGGCATCGCCGTCTTGCCACCAGACATCAATCGAAGCCAGGTCGATTTCACGGTTGAAGATCTGGACGACGGCCGGGAAGCGATCCGCTTTGGGCTCTCAACGGTCAAAAACGTCGGTGAAGCGGCGGTACGCGCGATCATTGAAGCGCGTGAAAGCCAGCCGGAACAGCGTTTCGCGACGTTCGACCAGTTCTGTAGCGAAGTCGATTGGTCACAGGTCAACCGGCGTGTCGCGGAGAGCCTGATCAAGTGCGGTGCGCTCGACACGCTCGGCAGCCGTGGTACGCTGCTCGAACTGCTCGACTCCGGGATTAGCGCCGCCCAGTCGCGTCAGAAGGCGAGCAAGCGCGGTCAGGTTGATATGTTCTCGACGCTGCAAATCGAGACCCCGTCGCTAAGCATGACGTCGATCGAGGAAGTGACGCTGCCGCAAAAGACGTTGCTCGCCTGGGAGAAGGAGTTGCTCGGCTTCTATCTGAGCTCGCACCCATTGCGTGATCTCATGCCGCTCATCCGCGAACGGGGCTACGCGCAACTGTCCGAGATCGACGAGGAGGTCGTTGGGCAACAGATCGATACGATCGTGCTCATCACCGCCGTGCGGCGGCTCAATACCAAATCGAACCGGACGATGGCCGTCTGCCAGCTGGAGGATCAGTCCGGCTCGATCGAAGCGGTCTTCTTTCCGGAACTCTTCGAAAGCAAGGCCGATCTGCTCTTCGAGGATTCGATCGTGCGCGTCACCGCCAAGATCGATTCACGGAACGACCGCGTGCAACTCGTCGCGAGTGCGGTCAACGCGGTCAACGACGAGAAGCCGTTGCCGATCAAGGTCCGCGAAGTACAGCTCCGTTTCCCGATCTCGGATGACGTCGAGGGCGATATTCAGACGATGCACCGCGTGCGCGAGCTGTTTGATCAGTTTCTGGGAGACGATCGGGTCGTCATCCACGTCGCCTGCGGCGCCGAGCAGAAGCGCTTGCGGGCCGGGGTACAGGTCGACTGGTGTGATGATGTCGCCCGCGCGGTTGTCGAACTGCTCGGTCCCAATTCGTATGAACTGGTCGAGCGCGAAGAGCTTCCGACCGGGTCGAATCGTCTCCTCTCCGCTTAATGCGGAATGCTTCACTCCGCGCCAGTCTTCCGTAGGGGAGCAACCGGTGTGCTCCCGCCGGTCGCCGTCGTTCCGG
The DNA here is from genome assembly GCA_025966355.1 of Thermomicrobiaceae bacterium. Lineage (GTDB taxonomy): Bacteria > Chloroflexota > Chloroflexia > Thermomicrobiales > Thermomicrobiaceae > CALAGB01. Next base: position 240 of record JAICWZ010000530.1, on the reverse strand, counting down.
CGACCGCGTCCTCCCCGTTCACCGACCACCGACGCTCTCCCGAAGGCCGCCCAACGCCGCGTATGCGGGTGTCCGATCGCGCATGTATCAGGGTCACGGTGCCAGCCGAACTTGGTCTTGTTCGATCAACGGCGCGTCGCGGAGACCACGGGCGGTCGCCGGAACAACGGCGACCGGCGGGAGCACACCGGTTGCTCCCCTACAATTCGATAGCGCATGGTGGTTCAACCGTTAGGTATT
>JAICWZ010000291.1 GCA_025966355.1 Thermomicrobiaceae bacterium | reverse complement strand
GCGTGCCTGCATACGCGTGATCTCCGGCGCGGTGATGCCGAGGCGGCAGCCGCGATGACCGAGCATCGGATTCGCTTCGTGGAGCGCCGCGACTTTCGCCTTGATGACGTTCGGATCAACATCGATCTCACGCGCCAGGTCTTCGATCTCAGCATCGGTGTGCGGCAGGAATTCGTGCAGCGGCGGATCGAGCGTGCGGATCGTAACCGGAAAACCGTCCATCGCCTTGAAGATGCCGATGAAATCTTCGCGTTGCATCGGCTCGAGCTTGGCAAGCGCCGCCTGCCGCTCCTCGTCGGTTGAGGCGATGATCATCTCGCGCATGGCGAGGATGCGATCGCCTTCGAAGAACATATGCTCGGTGCGGCAGAGGCCGATCCCCTCGGAGCCGAGTTCGCGCGCTTTGGCGGCGTCGCCGGGTGTGTCGGCGTTGGCGCGTACACCGAGCCTACGGAAACCGTCGGCCCAACCGAGCAACGTCGAAACGTTACCGCCGACCTGCGGCGGGATGGTCGGGATCTCGCCGAGCATCACGTCACCGGTCGAGCCATCGATGGTGATGAAGTCACCCTTCTTCACCACGCTGCCGTTGACCTGAATCTCGCCTTTGGCATAGTTGATATTGAGCGCCGAACAGCCGACGACGGCCGGCTTGCCCATACCGCGTGCCACGACCGCCGCATGCGAGGTCATGCCGCCACGGGCTGTCAGGACGGCTCGGGCGACGAGCATGCCGTGGAAATCCTCGGGCGAGGTTTCGATGCGCACGAGGATGACCGCTTCACCATCGTCACCGCGCGCTTTCGCCTCGTCAGCGTCGAAAACGACCTTGCCGCTGGCAGCGCCGGGGCTGGCCGGGAGGCCTTTCGCCAGCACCTCACGCTCTTGCTTCTCATCAATCGTCGGGTGCAGCAGCTGATCGAGGTGATCCGGCTCGACGCGCTGGACCGCTTCTTCCTGTGAGATCAGCCCTTCGCCCGCCATGTCGACGGCAATGGTGACGGCCGCCTGTCCGGTCCGCTTTCCGCTGCGGCATTGCAGCATATAGAGCTTGCCGTTTTGTACGGTGAATTCGAGGTCCTGCATGTCGCGGTAGTGCTGCTCCAGCGTCTCGGCGATCTGCACCAGCTGATCGTAGGCGGATTTTAGTTCCGGATCATCGCCCATCGTGGTGATCTGCTGAGGAGTGCGCACACCGGCAACAACGTCTTCGCCCTGGGCGTTGGTCAGGAATTCGCCGTAAAGCTTCTTTTCGCCGGTGCTCGGATTGCGGGTAAAGGCGACGCCGGTGGCGCAGTCCGATCCCATGTTGCCGTAGACCATCGTCTGCACATTGACGGCCGTGCCGAGATCGTGCGGGATGTTGTTGGCGTTGCGATAGGCGATGGCGCGGCGGTTGTTCCAGGAACTGAAAACGGCGCGAATAGCGAAGCGCAGCTGCTCCCATGGATCATCCGGGAACGCCTGACCGCTTTCGCGCTTGATGATCGCCTTGAACTCGCCGACCATTTCCTTGAGCGCTTCGGCCGGAATCTCGAAGTCTTGCTGCACGCGCAGCTTGCGCTTATGGGCGTCGAGGACATCCTCGAAGAGATCAGAATCGACGTCGAGCACGACTTTCGCGAACATTTGCAGCAGGCGTCGATAGCAGTCGTAGGCGAATCGTGGGTCGGCCTGCGCGGCCAGACCCTTGACCGTCTCGTCGTTCAAGCCGAGGTTGAGAATCGTGTCCATCATGCCCGGCATCGAGAAACGGGCGCCGGAACGGACCGAGAAGAGGAGCGGGTTCTTGGCATCGCCGAATTTACGGCCCATGCTCGCCTCGACGTCCTTCAGGCTCGCCTCGACCTGCTCCCACATACCGTCGGGAAATTGCTCATCGTTGGAGAGGAAGGCGTTGCACGCTTCGGTGGAGATCGTGAAGCCGGGCGGCACCGGCAGGCCGGCGTTCGTCATCTCGGCCAGATTGGCGCCCTTGCCACCGAGTAAGCCGCGCATCTGCGCGTTTCCGTCGCGAAAAAGATAGACCCAGCGGTGACTGTCCATTCGACTCGGCTCCTTCCGATTCTCGCTCGACGATTCGATTGAAGGATCTGACCAGCAGCGGAGAATGCGCGCCTGGCGTCGTCAGCCGGTTTGCAGGTTCGCGAGGCTTGCCATCAGGAGTTTCTGGCCGTGACGCTTAAACTTGATGGTGACTTCCTGATCGTCATTCACGTCGCGCACCTTCACCACCACACCGTCGCCGAAGCGCTCGTGAAAGACTCGGTCGCCGGCCGAGAGCGGCGTGAGCGCCGTCGCGGTCGCGGACGGCTTCTCGTCGACGCGTGGCCCGAGGCCGCTGCCGATGCTGCGCGGTCGCGCCACCGACGGCGGCGTCAACGAGCGCCCATGGCTTTCTTCGATCAACTCGGGCGGAATCGCTTCGACGAAGCGTGAGCGCACCGTCACGTCGCCGAAACCGTACATCGCGCGCCGGAAGGCATGTGTGATGTAGACCCGCTCCTTGGCACGTGTGACGCCGACGTAAAAGAGCCGTCGCTCTTCTTCGAGCTGCGTCTCACTCTCCATTGACCGTGAATGAGGCAAGATCCCTTCCTCCGCTCCAACAAGGAACACGATCGGGAATTCCAGCCCCTTGGCGGCATGCAGTGTAATCAGTGTCACCTGGTCGTCGCTATCGGCGATCGTATCGGCATCGGCGACCAGCGCGGACTCTTCCAGGAAGGTCTGCAGCGCCGTCGAATCCGGAAAATCGTCGTAGCTGCTCAGCACGGCCCGCAGTTGCAAGACGTTCTCCCAGCGGTCGAGCGTGTCAGGATCGCCGGTGTCGATGAACTGTGCGGCATAACCCGACTCCTCCATCGCCAGATCGAAGAGTTCGGAGAGTGTCAACGTCGTCTCGGCGGTGACCAGCCGGCTCAAAATGAGGTACACGTTTGAGAGGAGCGTGGCGGCCCGGCCACCGACATCGGGCGGCGTGATCTCGAGACTGCCGTGCAGCGCCTGCAAGCCGTCGTAGATCGGCCGGCCGGTTTGGCGCGCCCACTGTTCCAACTGTTGCACCGTCTTGGTGCCGATCCCCTTGCCGAGCGGTGTGTTCTGCAAGACGCGGTTCAGGCTGACGGCATCGTTCGGATTGGCGATGAGGCGCAAAATCGCCATCGCGTCCTTGATCTCGCGCCGTTCGTAGAAGCGCGTGCCGCCGATCAGTTGGTACGGAATCTCGCCGCGTATAAAACCTTCTTCGAGCGCGCGGCTCTGGGCGTTGGTGCGATACATCACGGCGAAATCGCGGTACTTGTACTTGCCGGTTAGCGTGAGCCGCCGCACCTCACCGACCACGAACTGCGCTTCCTGGCCCTCATCGAAGAGTTCGCGGACCGAGATTGGCTCACCCGCCGGATTTTCGGTGCGAAGCTTGCGCTGAATGCGTTGTGTATTCGCGCGGATGATGCTGTCCGCGGCGGCGACGATCGAGCCGGTCGAGCGGTAGTTCAGTTCGAGGTGAATCTCTGTCGCGTTCGGATAGTCGCGCTTGAAGTCGAGAATGTTCCGAATGTCCGCCTGGCGCCAGCCGTAGATCGACTGATCCGGATCACCGACGACGCAGATGTTGTGATGTTCGGCTGCCAG
>JAICWZ010000549.1 GCA_025966355.1 Thermomicrobiaceae bacterium | reverse complement strand
CGGTGGATTCGACCGGATTAATCCGGGAAGGACCCGTTCACACCGAAGCCGAAAGCCGGGCTCCGGCCGGGATAATAGGCAGACCACCACGGGGTTGCTCGACCGTAGGTGACCTCAAGGTGGCAATCCTCGCCGCCCTCTTGCTGCTCGCCAACCTGACCGTAATTGATGACCGGATTGATCTCCGGCTCGCAGACCCAGGTGTACTGCTGATAATAAAAACCGGGTCCGGTCTGCGCGGAGGCCGCTCCGCCGACCAGCGTGCTGCCCACGGCGGCGGCCACGCCACCGGCCAGTAGCTTCAACAGTTTGCGTCGAGGAACATTCGTCGCGATGGCTTTCGCCACCTCATCGTATCCAGAACCCATCGATTGTCCTTCCGCGATAAGCGAACGCCAACGCGCCACAGGAACGGGTCATCACCCCCAGAGTACGATCATCGAACTGGATTAAGCATGGCCTGTTCGTACTACGATTCTAATCGACGATCAGAACCTGCGCAAGCGTCGACATGTCGTCGATAGTGCGAGCATTTGCACCTCTTCAGCCGGGGAGAGATGAAACGACCGACCGCGCGACGACCCAACGTTTCCGTCGCCCCGGCGGTCATGTATTGGTGAGCTATTTGGTAGAGTTAGATGTTGCGCTTCGTGCGACAGAAGCGAACCCATTCCGGTCATTGAGGAGTCAGCGTGCGCCACGACTTGCGAAACATCGCTATCATCGCTCATGTCGACCACGGGAAAACGACATTGGTCGACGGAATGCTCAAACAGTCAAACATTTTTCGCGATCCGGAGGCCGCCGGTGAGCTGATCCTCGATGTCAACGATCTCGAACGCGAACGCGGCATCACGATCCTCTCCAAGAACGCCTCGATCCACTACGGCGATATTCAGATCAATATCGTCGACACGCCGGGTCACGCCGATTTCGGCGGCGAAGTCGAGCGTGTGCTTAACATGGCCGATGGCTGTCTCCTGCTGATCGACGCCGTCGAAGGACCGATGCCGCAGACCCGTACCGTACTGGCGCAGGCGTTGGCGCTCGGGTTGCGACCGGTCGTCGTCGTCAACAAGGTTGACCGACCGGCTGCCCGCCCGGAAGAAGTCATCTCGCGTACACAGGATCTCTTCCTCGATCTCGCTACCGACGCCGAGCAGCTCGACTTCCCGGTGATCTACACGATCGCTCGCGAGGGCCGGGCCGGTTTCGCGCCCGATGATCTTGCCCCTGACCTGCGTCCGCTGCTCGATACGATCGTCAGGGAAATTCCGGCACCCGAAGGCGACCCGGATGAGCCGTTCCAGATGTTGGTCGCGTCGCTCGATTACGATCCGCACCGGGGGCGTATCGTCATCGGTCGCATTCATCGTGGGCGTGTGCATACCGGCGACACCCTGGCGCATCTCGGCCCGGATGGCGAGCAGATCGATCAGCGTGTCAGCTACCTCGCCAAATTCGAGGGGCTCGGACAGCGCGAGATCAGCGAGGCCGAAGTCGGAGATATCATCGCCCTTGCCGGAGTCGGTAACGCGAAAATCGGTGCCACGCTCACCGATCCGGAGCGGCCGGAAGCGCTCCCGGCCATGGAGATCGAGCAACCGACGCTCAAGCTCACGTTCGGCGTCAACACATCGCCGCTGGCGGGTCGCGAGGGGAAGTTTTCGACCTCGCGGCAGCTACGCGAACGGCTCTTCCGCGAGTTGGAGACGAACCTGTCATTACGCGTCGAGACGACAGACGTACCCGATGTCTTCGCCGTCTCCGGACGTGGTGAACTGCATCTCTCGATTCTGATCGAGACGATGCGGCGCGAGGGCTACGAATTCCAGGTGTCGCGACCCGAGGTGATCACCGAAGAGATCGACGGTCAAGTGATGGAGCCGGTCGAGCACCTGGTGAT
>JAICWZ010000191.1 GCA_025966355.1 Thermomicrobiaceae bacterium | reverse complement strand
TGGTCGAGGAGCGGGCCAGTTGGCTGAGACTGACGCGCTTCGCCAACCCGTACGCCGCCCAGTTCTCCGCGGCCAGATCCAAGCCAGCATGCGTCTGGCGCAGACTGTCACTGCCACTGAGGGCATGGTCGAGCAAGATCTGCAGATGGGCGTCGGTGGTGAAGTGTTTGCGGTAGCGATCCGCCTCGGGCCGGGCGGATGCCGCGTGAATAAGCGGATTCACGAGCGCCGGGACGGCCCGACGCAGGCGACGGCTTATCGGCAGGGGGTGGGATTGTGCTACCATAGCATTGGCTCCTCGAGGTACACGGGCTGCGGGTTGAACACCGCCAGTGTACTGCGGGAGCCGTTTTCGTGTGTCCCGGAGTCACGTCACATCGCCCGTGACGTTACCCCCGTATGTTGACTGACCGGTTAATGCGACACCGTGAGACCCGGTGTCCTCCCGCCGGTCGCCGTTGTTCCGGCGACCGCCCGTGGTCTCCGCGACACGTCGTCGATTGAACACGTCGATGCTGGAGCGGCAGCGTATCCTTCTGCCGGAGCGAAGGGATTGGCGCGTGAGCGATGTTGGCTGGCCTTCCGGGAAACGTCGAGCGCGCCCGAACGGGGAGGACGCGGTCGCCGGAACAGCGGCGACCGTGGGAGCACACGGGTTGCTCCCCTACGGAACGATGGCCGCGCGTTATTGCTGCCTGTGCTGCTGGCGATACGTCTCCCGGGACTGCTCGATCATTTCCCAGGCTTCTGTGAGCGGATGCCAGCCGCGCACTTCGGTCTCTTTCCCTTCGAGCAACTTGTACGTGTCGAAGAACGTCTCGATCTCGCGCAGCCAGTGCTGTTCAATGTCGTTCAGATCGTTGATCGAGTCGAAACGCGGGTCGCCGGTTGGGATGGCGAGCACTTTGAAATCGCTCCCCTTTTCGTCAACCATATCAAGCCCGCCGATCGGCCGCGCCTCCACCCAGCAGCCGGGGAAGGTCGGCTCGTGGGTGATTACCAGAATGTCGAGGTGGTCGCCGTCCGGCGCGATCGTATCCGGCACAAAGCCGTAGTCGGTCGGATAGTGGACCGAGGAGAAGAGCACGCGGTCGAGCCGCAGGCGCCCGGTCGTTTCATCCAGTTCATACTTATTGCGGCTGCCGCGCGGAATCTCGATAAACGCGTCAATCGTCCGCCGCTCCAAACCCATCCAGAATCCTCTCCGCCCACTGTTCTCATTCAGACATTATCCGCGTACAACTGTTCGCGGATCGTGAGGATATCACCGCGCAGGTGCGAATCGCTCTCGACCTGACGCTCCATCTTCTCGATGCCATGCATGATCGTCGAATGGTCGCGCCCGCCGAGCAGCTGGCCGATCTGTACCAGCGACGAGTCGGTCTCCTCACGCAGCAGGAGCATCGCGACCTGACGCGGCAGCACAATCGACTTGCCGCGCCCCTTGCCGATCATCTCGAGGTGCGACACCTTGTAGTAGCTCGAGACGGTATCGACCACCCGGTCGGGCGTGATCAGCCTTCTTCTCTGTTCCAGCAGCGCGTCGCTGAGCGCCTGCACAGTCAGTTCGAGCGTGATCGGCCGCTGGTAGAGCTGCGCCAGCGCGATGATCTTGTTGAGCGCGCCCTCCAGCTCACGAATGTTGTTCTGAACCTTGCGCGCCACGTATTCGAGCACATCGCTCGGCACGCCGACGTTCAGCTCGCGGCCCTTCTCGGCCAGAATCGCCTCGCGCGTCTCAAGATCCGGCGCCTGTATATCGGCCAGTAAGCCGCCCTCAAAACGCGAGCGGAGGCGATCGGTCAGTGTCGGGATCGCTTTCGGTGGACGGTCGCTGCTGATGATGATCTGCTTGCCCGCCTGGTGCAGCGCGTTGAACGTATGAAAAAACTCCTCCTGCGTCCCTTCCTTGCCCGCCAGAAACTGGATGTCGTCGATCATCAGAATGTCGATGCCGCGATAACGGCCGCGGAACTCCTCGTTTCGGTTCTGGCGGATCGCGTTGACCATGTCGTTGGTGAACGTTTCGGAGGAGACGTAGCGCACTAGCAGGTTTGGGTTGCGCGAAAGAGCGCGATGGCCGATGGCATGGAGCAGGTGCGTTTTGCCGAGCCCGACGCCGCCGTAAATGAAGAGCGGATTGAACTGGCCTGCCGGCTTGTCGGCGACGGCGAGCGCGGCGGCATGCGCCAGCCGGTTATTGGCGCCGATGACGAACTTTTCGAAGACGTAGCGCGGGTTGAGGCCGTTTTCCGGCGTGCTCGTCAATTCCAGCTGCTGCGATTCGACGACCGGCGCGATTGGCTCTTCGGTGGCGAGGGCCGTGGCCTGGCCGTGTCCCGGTGCCGCGTGGCGCGTTGGCTTCGATTTGACCTTGGCCGGATGCTCGCTGGTGACGACCGCGAATTGCACCGCGACCGGATGACCGGTGATGGTGGAAAGCGCCTGCTGGATCTGAGCGGCGAACTTGTTGCGCAACTGATCGACGGCGAAGGTGTTCGACGCGCCAATGGTCGCGCTCTCGCCGTCCCACTGCGTGAGCTGGGTGTTGCGCAGCCAGGTTTCAAAGTTCGCCCGTGAGAGCTGCCCTTGCAACTCCCCGAGGGTCGCCTGCCAGATCTGGTTCGGTTGCATCGCGCGAACGCTCCCCCGGTCTCGTCCAGCGGCCGGTATACTCTGACTGTACGTACACCCTGCCGATTCCATATTAACAGCGTGGCGTCCTGGCTGCAAGTATGCCGGTCGGAGAAGAAGCCTGCCAAACGAACGAAGATCGGGCCGATTGGCCCGATCTTCGCGGGAAGGGGAGGGGCGGAGCGGGAATCGCTCCATATCGTTTGGGCTTCGAGAGGCCGGCACTCGGGGGACCCGCCTCTCTACTTATCTATACGTCGTGGTTGCGAAAAAGGTTCCATCCTGTCACAGGGAATTTCGGATCAACCCGATAAAGCTGCTCGACGAGGTGAAATACCTTGACGTCTTCGAATTATTGTGCTATTATCAGGCGTTATGTGGAAAGGAACTCGATTCATGACAAGCGACACCAGAAGCGTAACCGCGGTCATGGAGGCGTTTGAAGCGATTTCACGTTCGCTGCGCAAATGCGCCGAACCGGACTGGATGGAACTCGATCTGACGATGGCGCAGCTCAAAACGCTCTTCACGCTTGAATACGGTGGTCCGGCCACAATCGGCCAAACTGGTGAAAAGCTCGGCATCTCGCTGCCGACCGCCAGTCATCTGGTCGATCGCCTGGTGCAGGGCGGCTACGTCGAGCGGACCGAAGATCCGGCCGATCGCCGTCGTACGCTGGCGTCAACGACTGCCAGCGGCAGCGAGCTTGTCGACCGGCTGCGCCACGGCGGTCATGATGTGCTCCGCGGGTGGCTCGAAGCGCTCGATGACGAGACGCTTTCATCGTTGGTTATGGGACTCAACGGACTCATGGCGTTCGCCTGCGAGCCGGAGGTCATCGCACCAAATGATCTCACCGAAGCCGTTGAAGCGCACTAGTGGGAATGCGAAGGGAACACAAGGGTCCAATGGCAAAGAATGAAGCGTTGACAGCAGCTGCCTCGGTGGAGGTGGCCGAACCGGTCAACATTCGCGTCGTCATTCCGGTTGTCGCCAGCGTTATGCTCGGCATCCTGCTGGCGGCGCTCGATCAAACGATCGTCGGTACGGCGATGCCGAAAGTCGTCGCCGATCTCGGCGGTCTCTCACACTACGCCTGGGTCTTCACCGCGTACATGCTCGCCTCGACGGTGACAGTGCCGATCTACGGCAAGCTTTCGGATATCTACGGTCGTCGCGGCTTTTTTATCGGTGGTATGGTCATCTTTCTGGCCGGTTCCGCGCTCTCGGGCATGTCGCAGAGCATGGACCAACTCATCATCTTTCGTTCACTGCAGGGGCTTGGCGCCGGTGCGATGATGCCGATCGCCTTCGCCATCATCGGTGACGTCTTTCCGCCATCTGAACGCGGCAAGTGGCAGGGTCTGACGTCGGGTGTCTTCGGTCTCGCCTCGATCGTCGGTCCGACGCTCGGCGGCTGGCTGACCGATAACCTCGGCTGGCGCTGGGTCTTCTACGTCAACATGCCGGTCGGCGCGATCGCCATTGCCACGGCCATCTTCGGTCTGCCGAAAATCAAGGCGCATGGCGACCACACGGTCGACTACTACGGCGCGACCGCGCTCATCGCGGCCACGGTGCCGATGCTGCTGGCCTTCTCCTGGGCCGGCGACAAGTACGCCTGGGGTTCGCCGCAGATCGTCGGCATGCTCCTCTTCTCGATCGTGATGATCGGCGTCTTCTTGATGATCGAGCTGCGCGCTTCGGAGCCGATCATCAGCCCGCGACTTTTCAAGGATCGCACCTTCGCGGTTTCGAACGTCGCCTCGTTCCTGATCGCCGGCGGCATGTTCGGCGCCATCATGTACCTGCCGCTCTACGTGCAGGGCGTGATGGGTGAGAGCGCGACGAACTCCGGCGCCGTCCTGACCCCGATGATGCTCGGCTTTATGGTGAGCAGTATCGTCGGTGGGCAGATCATGTCGCGCACCGGCCGGTATAAGGGGATTCTCCTCGTCAGTTTGGTGATCGGCTCGGTCGGCATGTTCCTCTTCTACCAGATGGGCGTCGATACATCCAACGGGACGCTGATCCGAAACATGATTATCACCGGCCTGGGCATTGGCGCGACGATGAGCGTCTTCACCATCGTGGTGCAGAACGCCTTCTCGATACGTCAGCTCGGCGAAGTGACGGCC
>JAICWZ010000277.1 GCA_025966355.1 Thermomicrobiaceae bacterium | reverse complement strand
TTCACGCAAATGGGAACGGTCGCCAAGCCGGTGCAGAAGCGGACCGTGCCTCGTAAATTCGACGAGGGCCACCGAACCAACCGGTGCACCGATGCGATCGCGAAAGCGACCGACATCAATTCCCAGCAGCGAGCAGACCATGATGCGGATCGTCGCTTTGTGCGACACGACGAGAACGTTCCCGGTCAGGCCACCCTGGTCGATTTCATCCAGCACCAACGCGCTACGCCGCTCGATCTCGATGCCGCGTTCCCCACCGGTCGGCGCATTCCAACCAGGGTCGGCGAGCCAGCGCACGTAATCATCATGGAATGCGCTATTCGTCTCCTCGGGAGTCAGCCCTTCCCAGGCGCCGTATGCGATCTCTTTCAGCCCATCCCGCAGCTGCATCGGCAGTCCGATTGCATCACAGAGCGGCGCGGCCGTCGCGACGGTTCGTCGCATCGGACTGGCATAAATGGCGCTCCAGGGCAGCGACTGGTAGGCGGCTGCGAAGTCGCTTGCCATCTCGTGACCTTCGGCAGTCAGGTCCGGATCAAGCGCGCCACTATAGCGGCCGCTTCGGCTGGCCGACGTTTCACCGTGCCGCAGAAAGTAGAGCAGCAAGTTCGTCCTGGCACCCTGATCGTCGGTCGCACGCACGTTCAGGCCGGGACCTCCGCGTCCTTCTCCATATCGGCCGTGTACTCGCCGCGGCGGGCGGCGCCGTTGCAGCGGGCGCGGTGATAGAGCGCCTTCTGGGCCGCCGCGACATTCTTCGCGTCGCCCCGCCAGAGCTCGAGCGCCGGCTGCTGGATGGCGCGGGAGAAGGAGAAGCTGACCGGCCAGGGAAGCTTGCCGGCATAGCGCCGGTTCATCTCGTTCAGCCGGGCAGAGGCGAGCTCGGACGGCTGCCCGCCCGACAGGAACACGATCCCGGCAACCGCCGCCGGTACTTCACGCCGGAAGGCGTCGATCGTCATTTCGGCGACCTCCTCGACGCTCGCTTGCTGCGCGCATTCCAGACCGGAGAGCACCATGTTCGGTTTCAGGATCGTCCCTTCCAGCAGCACACCCTGAACATAGAGTTGATCGAAGAGTGTGTGCAGCGTCTCTTCCGTCGCGGCGCAACACTGCTCGATCGTATGATTGCCGTCCATCAGCACTTCGGGTTCGACCATCGGGACGATGCCCGCCTCCTGGCAGAGCGCGGCATAGCGCGCGAGGGCATGACCATTCGCCTCGATGCAGGCGCGCGTCGGGATGCCGTTACCGATCGTGATCACGGCGCGCCATTTGGCGAACTTCAGGCCCATCTGACTGTATTCGACCAGGCGCTCGCGCAGGCCGTCGAGCCCTTCAGTCACTTTTTCACCGGGATGCAGGGCGAGATCCTTGGCACCCGTGTCGACCTTGATGCCGGGAATGACGCCCGCGCGCTTGGCGAGTTCGAGCAGCGGCGTGCCGTCATCAGCCTTCTGCCGTACCGTTTCGTCGTACAGAATGTAGCCGCTGATATAGTCGCCGAGATTTGGGGTGTTCAGAATAAGCTGGCGGTACTGGCGGCGCATCTCTTCGGTCTGAGGGATGCCGAGGCTGGCGAAGCGCCGGTTACAGGTGCCGGTGCTTTCGTCCATCGCCAGCAGCCCTTTGCCTTCGGCCATCATCGCCTGCGCCGTTGTGATCAGTTCAATCGTGTTCATCTCGGTCGCCTCCACTCCCGCATATGCCCATGCTGCCCGATCGGTTCAGTTAACCGTTCACAGAGACAGGCCACATGCTACAATCCGCGCGCGACCGTCAGCAGGCGGTCGTTTGCTCGTACTCCAATGCCCATGATCTCATCGCAAGACGCTCGCCCGAAACTCGCGAACGTCGTGCGCGGCGCGTCCGAGATCGGCCCGAGGACGGGACTGATCTACGCGCGAATAGCGTCCTTCCCGCATCGGAGATTGTGACGATGCGACAAGGAGATCTGTGCCAATTCTACGCCGAATTGGTTGACAAATGGGCATACGAGCGGAAAGAGCCGCGCTCGTCCAAACCGGATATTGCGCGACTGAAAACATTGACAGCGTAACGGTCGGCCCATATACTCTGTCGCAGTTCACCGCCTAACCAAAATAAAGGGAAGTGAAAAGGAGGTCAGGGGGACCGAGTCTTTGCGTGCTAAGAGCGCGCAATTTGTGGGGGGACAGTTCGTACGAAAACGGTGTGTGACCGTTGGGCTCTGGACCACGTGCAGTTTTCAGCCTTGCACGAAAGGAGCAACCAGTTGGGAAAACGTTTTCTCAACATTACGTTCGCTCTGGGGCTGGTGATCGGCCTCATGGCGGGCGTGGTCGGTTCCGCTGCGGCGGATGATTCGCCGGCTGGAACCGAAAGTCAATGGATCTTCTTCCCCTATGTTCCGAACGGGGAAATGCTCGATGGTGCGGGGCCGTGGTATGGCACCGTGACCATCCAGAATACTGAAGACTATCGCGTTATCATCAGCTTCGGTCAGACGGCCAGTGGTGTGGATACCTCACAGCATTCCACCACGCTTGAGCCGCACGCCTCGAAGACCTTCAGCGCCGACCAGCTCGGCATCGCGTCGCCGGGTGCCGGTGTTGCGGTCCAGAGCTCCTGGGCGCTGATCGACGAGCTGCCGGATTCCATTTGCCAGGCGAACTTCACGTCTGAGCAGGTGGTTCGTGGCGGCACGGCCGACACCGCTGACCAGCTGTCCGGCACGGTCGGTGACGACGGCTCGGTGTACGTGACGCAAACCGTCAACGGCACGACGACCACGTTCCCGTCGTCCGCCTACTTTATCAAGAATCACACCTCGATCGACTGGAGCCCGGTTGGTCCGGAGCCAAGTCCCGGCACGACGTACACCGTACACTACAGCACGGGTGAGACTTCGTGCCGCGCGCCGGTCATCACCGGTGTTGAGAAGCACGTGATGGCGACGCCGAGCGCCGCTGGCAAGACCAGCTCTGCCCAGACGTCGGTTGACGGCTACACCGCCATCCCGGAGCAGGATGTTCCGTGGGGTCCGGGTAGCGAAATCTGCCACGATATCTACGACGGCAGCGATTGCTACAACGCCGGCCATTACATCGTCGGCATCCCGCTCTTTGGTGATTTTGACGGTCACAGCTACCTGCCGATCGTTCAGACGAACAGTGGCTGGAACTCCGTCATCCATATCACCAACGTCGATCCATCGTCGCCGGACTTCGCGTCCGTGACGATCACGCTCTACACGGCTGCCGGCCAGGGTGCCTTCGGCCCGAGCGTCGGTTCGTTCACCGCTCTCCTGAATCAGGGCCAGACGGCGACGATCGACCTCAAGGCTGACATGGGTATCCCGGATGGCTGGGTTGGCTCTGCCTGGATCACGTCGGACTACGGCGTGGTTGCGAACGTGAACCGCCAGAAGCCGGCGACCAACATGGCGCTGACCAACACGGCGGCTCCGAGCCTCTTCGCCACCACCAGCTGCAGCGCCGCCAATTCGGATGACTGCTTCGTCACCTCCAGCGTGCAGGCATCGGGCAGTGGCATGTTCCAGATGGTTGCGCCGTTGATCCTCAAGGCCTACAACGGCTGGAACTCGGGCGTCAACATCGCGAACATCTCCGAACTCACCAACACCGTGACCGTCACCTGGGTGGGCCCGACCGGGAACGTCGTCGGCTCCGACTCGGTTACGATCCCGGCGAAGGCGATGGAGTACATCTACACGCCGAATACGCAAGACCTCGGTCTTGACAGCGGCTTCGTTGGCGCGGCTGTCCTGACGAGTCTGTTGCCGTTCCATGCGGCGATCGACGAAGTCAAGTACAGCGGC
>JAICWZ010000485.1 GCA_025966355.1 Thermomicrobiaceae bacterium | reverse complement strand
GCCCCTTTCGGCCGCATATCACGCTGGCGAGAGTGCGGCCGGAGGAGAGCGCCACGATTCGCGATGTTGAGCGCCATTTCGCCAGCTTCGCGCGGCTGGCGCCGCTCCGGTTCGAGGTCGATCATGTCTCGCTGATCCGGAGCGATTTGCGCCGCGAGGGTGCGATATACACCGTTGTCGAGCGCTTTGATCTGGGAAACTCATGATGATTGCCGTTTGTGGAGCGAACGAAGCAACGGAAGAAGAGCGAGCGCTAGCCGAAGCGGTCGGCCGGGCGATCGCGTCGGTCGGTTGCGCGCTCGTCTGCGGCGGTCGCGGTGGTGTCATGGCAGCGGCCTGCAAGGGTGCGAAAGCCGTCGGAGGCGCCACGATTGGCATCCTGCCGGGTGATGATCGGACCGACGCCAATGAGTGGGTCGATTTCGCGATCCCGACCGGGCTCGGGCAGGCGCGCAACGCGCTTGTCGTCGCGAGTGGCGACGCGGTTATTGCGATCGGCGGAGGCTTCGGCACGCTGTCGGAAATCGGCCTTGCGCTCAAAATAGGCAAACCGGTGATCAGCCTAGGCAGCTGGGAACTCGATGCGCGGCGCGTCGCACGCTTTGGTGGCGAAGGACGCTATCATCAGGCGACCAGCGCCGACGAAGCGGTCGCGCTCGCCCTCACGTACGCCCGCCCCGATCTCCGGCCACCCCAGAGTCCGACCGGACACGGTTAGCGACGTCGACCGCCCGACCGACGATCAACGACGACCGTGAAAGGACGACAGACATGATTGCATCTATGGACCAGCGACTGAGCGATATCAACAAGCATTTCATCGAGCTCGAGCAGATGATGGGTGATCCATCGATCGCCACCGATCCCGAACGCCTGATGGCGTTGGGGCGCGAGCGGGCCGAGATCGAAGATCTCGTGACCGCCTATCGTGAACTGCAAGACGTCGAGCAGCAGATCGCCGACGCCGAACAGATGAAGCAGGGCGACGATGTCGAACTGGCGAGCCTCGCCGATGAAGAGATTGCCGAATTGAGCGGACAGCGCGAAACGCTCGAAACGCGCATCCGCCAGCTGCTCGTGCCCAAAGACCCCAACGACGAGAAGAACGTCATCATGGAGATCCGGGCGGGCACCGGCGGCGAGGAAGCGGCGCTCTTTGCCGCCGATCTCTTTCGGATGTACGCGACCTACGCCGAACGGCACGGCTGGAAGGTCGATGTCATGTCGTCGAGCGAAACGGGCATCGGCGGCTTTCGTGAGATCATCCTCGAGGTACGAGGCCAGGGCGCGTTCAGCCATCTGAAATACGAGAGCGGCGTGCATCGCGTGCAACGCGTGCCGGTCACCGAATCGAGCGGCCGCATTCACACTTCGACCGCAACCGTTGCCGTGTTGCCGGAAGCCGAGGACGTCGATGTCGATATCAACGAGGGCGATCTACGGGTCGATGTCTTTCGTTCGACCGGTCACGGCGGACAGAGCGTCAACACCACCGACTCGGCCGTGCGCATTACCCACCTGCCGACCGGCATCGTCGTCACCTGCCAGGACGAGAAATCGCAGTTGAAAAACCGTGCCAAGGCGATGGCGGTATTGCGCGCGCGCCTCTTCGACATCGAGCAGCAGCGCCTGCACGCCGAGCGCTCCGGCATGCGGCGTTCGCAGGTCGGCTCGGGCGAGCGCTCCGAGAAGATCCGCACCTACAACGTGCCGCAGGATCGCGTGACGGATCACCGGCTCAAGCTGAGCCTGAGTAATCTGCCCGGCGTACTCGGCGGCAACATCGACGAGTTCGTCTCCGATCTCCAGGCAGCCGACGAAGCTGAGCGCCTGCAAGAAGAGGGACTCAACTGAGTCCCTCGTTCCATTCGGCGCTCCAGTCCGCCACGGAACGCCTGCGCGAATCCGGCGTCGATACACCGCGTCTCGACTCCGAAGTTCTGCTCATGCACCTGACCGGCCTCGATCGCGCGCAGCTCTATCTGCGCTATCCGGAGTCGCTGCCCGCAGAAACCAACACATGCTTCGCGGAACTGATCGAGCGGCGTACGGCCGGCGAGCCAGTCGCCTATATCACTGGGTCACGCGAGTTCATGGGGATCGATTTCGTCGTCGATCGCCGCGTCCTGATTCCGCGCCCGGAAACCGAGGGACTGGTCGAACGCGCGCTTGCCTGGATCGAACAGCAGGCTCGCCCGCTGCGTATCGTCGAGGTTGGCACCGGCAGCGGCGCGATCGCCATAAGTCTCGACCGGCTCAGCCAGTCAGCCGATCGTCCGTTGATCGTCGCCGGCGACAACTCGCAAGACGCAGTGGCTGTCGCACGCATCAACCGCGAACGACTCTGCGCG
>JAICWZ010000213.1 GCA_025966355.1 Thermomicrobiaceae bacterium | reverse complement strand
CGCCGGCGATCGCCGGACCAAAAGCTGCGGCCTGCGACATACCGAGACTCAGTTCGCGCCCGCCCGAGATCATCTCCTGCACCAGGACGCCGCTGATTTCAGCCGATGCGTTGTAGGCATGGGCGTTCGCAACAACCTGCTCGTAACCGCTCCGCACAGCGTCTGCGTTCTCGAGGTTGAGCAGTACGCCACCCGCCTCGGTCTTGTGGGCGATGTCCGGCGACTCGATCTTCAGCACGACCGGGTAGCCGATCTGCTCGGCCGCGGCCACTGCGTCGTCCGCGTTCGTCGCAAGCTGCTCGCGCGTAACCGGAATTCCATAGAGCGCCAGCAGGTCCTTCGCTTCGCGCTCGACAAGGGGCCGGCCGGCGGCGGCTCGCACGATCGCTTGGGCTGCCTCGGCGTGCGCGCTCGGAGCGGCGGATGGTCGATCCGACGTGGCGCGCGCCCGCTGGAAATCGGCATAGGTATTGAGCGCCCGCACGGCGCGCAGGCCATTCTCGGCGCCCTGCAGGAACGGCACGCCGTCCCACTTCATGGTTGGCTCGTCCGGCTCGACGCCACGACGTGAACCGTCGGCGACCGGACCTGTAACGAGCGAAAGGATCAGGAAGGCTTTGTCCGGATAGCGATCGGGCATGGCGCGGAGCACCTCGCCGACCGGACTCGCGAGATCGACCCGGTTCGGGAATGCCTGACCATAGATCACCGTATGGACATTCGGATCTTCCGCCATCGCGGTGAGCGAACCCTCCATGATCGAGGGCTGGGTGCCGGCCTGACCGGTCGTATCAAGCGGGTTCCCGACCGTACCGTACTCCGGAATCACGGCGTTGAGCTTCTCGACCGTTTCCGGAGCGAGCGCGGGCAGTGAGATGCCGAGATCCTGGCTAAGGTCGGAGATGAGTCCACCGGCGCCCCCGGATACGAAGATCGTTCCGACTCCCGGTCCCTTGGGTAGCCGCTTCGAGTGCAGAGCTGCCAGCGTCTCGGTCATCTCGTCGAGGCTGTAGACGCGGAGGATGCCGTACTGGCGCATAACGGCGTCGGCGATTGCATCGGATCCGACCAGCGAACCGGTATGGGCGCGCGCGGCGCGACGCCCTGCTTCCGAACGTCCAACCTTGAGCACGACGATCGGCTTTTGCCGTTCGGCGGCTGCTTCGGCTACGCGCAGGAGCTTTTCGGGATCACGGAACTGCTCGATGAAGCAGCCGATGACTTTGGTTTCATCGTCTTCGACCATGTAGCGGATGAAATCGGTTGCATCGAGATCCGCTTCGTTGCCGGTCGTGACGACGTAGCTGTAGCCGAATTCGCGCTCGAGCGGTGGGATCACGATGCTGTAGGCAAGCAGACCGCTTTGAAAGACAATGCCGATCGGACCAGGTCGCACCGTCGAATAGGGGCCGGACTTGGCCACCATCTTGACCGGCGTGCTGATGATTCCGAGGCAATTTGGCCCAACGACACGAATACCGGTGCGCCGCGCAAAGTCGTGGACCGCCCGTTGACGCTCCATCGCCGCTTCATCGCTCTGTTCACCGAAGCCGCTGGTGATGATGTTGAGCGCCTTGACGTCCGAACGTTCCGCCTGCGCCAGCACATCGAGTACCAGATTGCTCGGCACGACGACGATCGCCTTATCGACCCCGCCGGGAATCGCGTCGATCGTCGGATAGCAGACTGCCCCCAATACCTCCTGGTGGCGTGGTGTGACGCCGATGATTTCACCTTCATAGCCGCCGCGAATAATGCCGCCGTGAATGTTGTTGGCAAAGCCAGGACGCGGTGTCGCGCCGACAACCGCGATGCGCTTTGGATGGAAGAGCGCTCGCATCGCGGTCGTGAACGCGACGGACTCCGCATCGCGCCCATTACTCGTGCTATTCGATTGATCGACGTGCTGATTTGACTGATCTGCTGCGTAGGTCTGCGATCCGCTCATGCGCACATCCTCACCCACATGGCCCCGCTCCGAACGATGCCCGTCCGTTCGAAGGCTCGAACTCAGCGCAAGAAGGCGGCGCGGCAGCGCGCCTCAGGTTCATCGCGCTTCCTCGTTGAAGCGACTCGTCGCCAGCAACTGGATTTGCGGCGACACGGACCTCGCGGCAACCGATGAACGATTGCCTAGAAATAGACCCGGCCGAGCGTCTCGGCGACGCAGGCCGGTTTCTCTTCGCCCTCAATCTCGATCGTCTGCAGGTTCGTCGTCTGTACGGCTCGATCACCGATCTCGTCGACGGCGATCAGTTTCGTATGCACACGGATACGCTTGCCGACGCGGACCGGCGCCGGGAAGCGGACCTTGTTCATGCCATAGTTGACGGCCATCTTGCCGTTCAGGTTGACCCTGATGCCGTGACGGTTGGCGCCGAGCATCGGGAGGAGCGAAAGCGTCAGATAACCGTGCGCGACGGTTCCACCAAAGAAGGTCTGCTTGGCACGTTCGGGATCGACGTGAATGTACTG
The DNA here is from genome assembly GCA_025966355.1 of Thermomicrobiaceae bacterium. Lineage (GTDB taxonomy): Bacteria > Chloroflexota > Chloroflexia > Thermomicrobiales > Thermomicrobiaceae > CALAGB01. Next base: position 1,979 of record JAICWZ010000213.1, on the reverse strand, counting down.
GTGGTCGCCGGTGACGTCAGCGAAGGCATTGACGCGCTCCTGGGTAATTTCGACCCAGTCGCCGACGCTAAGCTCCTGCCCGATCAGTTCCTTTAGCTCGTCGACGCTGGTGACGACGCGATCTTCGTTTGTCGTGGATTCAGCCATCACTTCGCTCCCTTCGAATTCGGGAACCCCACGGGCTTATGCGGTCGCCCCCGCGACGCGCCCGGCAAGCACTTCCTGCAGCGCCTTTTCTCGATGATGCTCGGTGTTGCCGTAGAACGGCTCCAGATGCTTGGCGCGCTTGAAATAGAGGTGCAGGTCGTACTCCCAGGTGAAGCCGATGCCACCATGCACCTGAATTGCCTCGCCGCACACGGAGCGCGATGCTTCGTTGAGCGCCGACTTGGCGACCGAGGCGGCGAGCACCGCGTCCGGCGCGTTGGCATCGAGCGCCCATGCGGCGTAGTAAACGGCCGATTGGGCCGCTTCGACCTTTTGCAGCATCTCGGCCAGCTTGTGCTTGACCGCCTGGAATTGGCCGATGAACTGCCCGAACTGCTTGCGCACCTTGGCATAGTCAACGGACATTTCGAGCGATTTGCGCGACGCGCCCAGCATTTCGGAGGCGGCGCCGACCGAGGCGATGCGCAGCGTTGCTTCCAGCACCGGCCAGGCTTCGTTCTCGGAACCGACCAGGTTCTCGATCGGCACGCGCACATCGTCGAACTTGAGCGTCGCGGTGCGCGTCGACATATCCATCATGACGTCCGGCTCGATGCTCAGTCCGGCAGCGTCATGCGGAACCGCGATAAGCGAGATTCCTTCCGCTCCGGAGCCGCCTGTGCGTGCCGCGACGAGAATGACGTCAGCGCTCTGTCCGTATGGCACGAAGCGTTTGACGCCACTCAATCGGAAGAACCCGCCCTCTTTGGTCATCGGCATAGCAATTTCGTTCGGTCCCCATCCGATCGAGTCTTCAAGGAAGGCGAGCGTCATAGTGAAGCCGCCGTTGCAGATGTCGGGCAGGTAACGCGACATCGCGTTTGCGTCGTTCGATTGCATGATGGCGCTTCCGGCGAGGATGACCGTGGCGAAGTGGGGGCCCGGATATGGAATGCGGCCCATCTCCTCCAGGATGATCGCCTGCTCGATCATGCCGAGCCCGGCTCCGCCGTACGACTCGGGGAAGGGGAGCATGCCGAGTTGGATCAATTGCTGGTAGATCGCTGGATCGTAGCCGCGCGAGTCGGTCATCATGGCGCGCACATGCGAGACCGGGCATTGCTCCGTCAGGAACTCGCGCGTCAAATTGCGCAGCATTACTTGATCTTCGGTGAAATCGAAATCCATCTATTCCGCCCCCTTCGCACCAGCTGCGGCGCGCTGCGCGAGATCGATCCGATCGGCTCGCACTTCCTTCGGCAGTCCGAGAACGCGTTCACCAAGAATGTTCTTCTGAATCTCGGATGAACCGGCGTAGATCGTCCCGGCGCGAGAGTAGAGGAAGGTGTACGCCCAACTGCCCGACTCGCCGTATTCGTCGCTGTCGGCCGTGAATTTGAACTCGTCCGGCCCGCCGCCGATCTGCTGACCGTACGGACCGAGGATATCCATGATCACTTCCTGTATGTGCTTGTCGAGTTCGGAGTAGTGGAGCTTGGCGATCGATGATTCGGGGCCGGGTCGCTGTCCCTTTTCCAGGCTGCTGAGAATGCGCAGCGATGAATATCGAAGCACTTCGATCTCGGAATAGATCTCGCCGAGCTTCTGTCGGATGAGCGGGTCGTCGATGGCGCGCGTGCCGTCGACACGCAATGTCTGCGCGACGTCGAGCAGCCGATCGAACGACTGCAACATGCGCGAGACCCGGCTGAGCGAATTGCCGCCGCGTTCGTAGCCGAGCGTCGTCTGCGCGATGCGCCAGCCGGAGTTCATCTCGCCGACCAGGTTGTCGGCCGGAACCCGAACGTTAGTGAAAAAGACTTCGCAGAACT
>JAICWZ010000154.1 GCA_025966355.1 Thermomicrobiaceae bacterium | reverse complement strand
GGCGAGCGCCTGGGACGCCGGAGATCCCGACGCGCCCGGCAGCCTGCTTTCCGGCATCTACCCGTCGATCGCGCAATTCACGCCCGACGAGAACTACGGCATCGTCGTCGGCGGCATGGGCGGCATCACCAAGGCGATGCGGCGCTCAGTCGAAGCCGAGGGCGTCTCCGTTCGCACCAACGCCACGGTCGAGGAGATGCTGATCGAGAACGGCCGGGCGGTCGGTGTGCGTCTGGAAGATGGCGAGGAGATCGGCGCGCGCTTGATCCTCTCCAACGCCGACATCAAGCGGACCTTCCTGCGGATGGTCCCGCGCGATGCACTTCCGGCGGATTTCGTCCGTCAGGTCGAAAACCTCCAGACCAAGGCCGCCTACTTCAAGTTCCACGCCGCACTCGACGATCTGCCCGATTTCTCGCCCTACTTCGGTGCCGAGTACGATCCCCACATGCTCGCCCAGATCAAGATCTGCCCATCGCTCGACTACTACCGCAAGGCGTGGGACGACGCCAGCCACGGCCGCATCACCGACTCGCCGGTCATGTCGGTGCAAATTCCAACCGTCTACGACCGGACACTCGTGCCCAACGGTGGGCACGTTATGTCGATCTGGGTGCAGTACGCTCCGGTTAAACCCAACGGCGGCGACTGGACCGACGATTTGACTCGACAGGCAGGCGAGATGCTCATCGACACCCTCGCCCAGTACGCTCCGAATATTCGCGACGTCATCCGCGACTGGGTCTGCTTCACTCCGGCCGACATCGAGCGGCGCGTCGGCATGACCGACGGCAACATCCGCCACATCGACCAGATCGCCGGCCAGCTGCTCAACCAGCGCCCCCTCCCCGGCTGGAGCGACTACCGCACGCCAATCGAAAACCTCTACCTCTGCGGCGCCGACACCCACCCCGGCGGCGAAGTCACCGGCGCCCCCGGCCACAACGCGGCGCAGGCGGTGCTGAAGGCGCTGGCAAGGACCTAAGGCCCAGCGAGTCCACACCATCGTCCGTTGACTCGCTACGTCATCACACGTATTCTCTACATGAATCGTCGTTGATTCATTTCTACAACATGCGAGAAGTCGTAACGCTCGAACACGGTCTTCCTGTTCGGCTTTTCCGTGCAGCGCACGGCCACGAGGGATGTTGTGAGCCAGTTTTCGATTGCCGGACAGCGCCGTCTCATCGTGTTTGATGTACCGGGGGCCGAGCCGCTCGCCGATGCGCTGCGGGACGTCTTCCCGAATGAGGCGTTTGAACTTGTCCCGGACTGGAATTGGGACACGAGCAAGCTGATCCGCGGTGTGCCGGTTTGGTATTGGCCCTGGCCACAGGCCGTTTTCGAAGAGCAGGCGAACGTCGTTCTCAGACACTTTGTCCACCCACTGATCGCGAACCAGCCAGTGTTTTGTATCGCCTTCCCCTGGCCACGTTCATACTTTGAGCCACAATCGCTCTCGATCGCTTCGATGAGCCTGCTCGACGTCGAAGATATCGGCACGCTTCTTCTCTCGGATGCCGTGTCTACCAGTTTTCCGTTGCTGAATCAACTACGCGACCAGGTGATGCAGACGCCTATCGAAGAACAACTTGGTCGTGCCATGACTGAGGCCGGACTCCTGGCGCGCCCGCAAGTCCGCTTTGGGCGATATATTCCCGACTTTCTAATTGAAGCAAACGATCGACGAATCGTTGTCGAGGCTGACGGCGCCGGTTACCACGACCCGGAGAAAGATCGGATCCGCGACGCCGCGCTCCGCGAGATGGGGATCGATACGGTCCTTCGCTTTTCTGGACGCGAAATCTACCGTGACGCTCGTGGCTGTGCTGCTCGCGTCGTCGCCGCAATCGATGCCGAACAAGCATCGTATGCTCTCCAATCCAAAGCGGAACATGATTTTAGAAACCTTGATGACAGCCAACGGCGTGCCGCCGCCCACCCGGGTGGAGCAGCCCGCGTACTGGCACCAGCTGGAAGCGGTAAGACGACGACCATGGTGCAGCGGGTTCTGCTCCTGCTTGAGCAAGGCGTCGACCCGAGCAGCATTCTGGTCCTGGCGTTTAACAAAAAGGCGGCCGATCAGCTGATTGATCGGCTGGAGCGGCAAGGAGTTCCAACGCGTTCCCACATCAAATCCGACACATCGTCGGGGGTCCTCTGTGCGACGTTTAACGCGTTTGGGTATCGGTATCAGCAGCAGATCGTGCAGAATACGCTTCAGCTTAGGTCGGGCCGCGCGACACGGAGACAGGTGATGGAGCGTGCGCTTCGCGACCACGGCATCACGACATCAAACTTGAAAGCGCGCCGAGGAAGCGATCCCGTTGGGCAATTTCTGAATGCGCTCGCACAAACTCGTGCTGACCTGCAGCAGCCATCTGAAATTTCTGTTGAAATCGACACGTATGGATCGCCAACGAAAACCGTTATCCCGTTCGAAAAGGTCTACCAATCCTTCTCACGCCGGCAACTGGCGGCCCAGTGGCAATCGTTTGACGATCAAATCTTCCTGACGGTGCGAGACCTGCTGGAGATCCCCGAGCACCGCCGTGCTACTCAACAGATCTTCGACCATGTTCTCGTCGATGAGTTCCAGGACTTGAACGGTTCACAGATGGCGCTCGTTGATATCCTTTCTCGCCCGAACCGCAATCTTTACGTTGTCGGCGACGACGATCAGATGATCTACGGCTGGCGCTTCGCCAAACTTGAAAACATCCTCAATTTCCACGAGCGAATGCCCGCCGAACCGCTCTCCACAACCTACACACTCGGCACCAATTACCGCTGCTCGCGCGCGGTCGTTGAGTCGTCACGCAGGCTGATCGATCACAATATCAGGCGTGTTCCAAAAGATATCCAACCGGGCCCCTCGGCTCCAGAAGGTCGTGTCGTATTCTTTGGTTCAGAAGTCTGGGATCAGCGAGCCGACGCGATTTGCCGGTTCCTGCATGCGGAACATGAACGGCACGACTGCAAATGGGCAGAGCTCGCGGTCCTTTGTCGCTATAAAGCCCAGCAACCACTCATTGCGCTGGCATTGGATCGGGTCGGCATCCCGCGAACGGCCTTACTCACCTATCGTCTCTTCACGCACCCCGCCTCTGAGCTGCTTCGGTCGTATCTACGGATCGTTGTAAAGCCAGAATCACTGAAGGCAGACGACGTCAAAGCGCTCATGAATCGGCCCAATCGATACATTAAGAACGAGATGGTCGATGTCATCGCGACGTCAAAAAATCCTTGGCGAACGATCTCAGACGAAGCATCCAAGATGGGATCACCCAAGGGACTCCACGACTTGCTTCGCGGCGCGCTCCATTTACAAAAACAACTCGACGAGAATCGCGTCAGCGCGCATCAACTCATTACCGAAGTCGTCTCGACCTTCGGTCTCGAGCAATACTGGAAGGACGAATCCAAACGGCCATCTGATACCGAAAAGGACGATGCCGGACCACTTTATGTCCTGAGTGCGGTGCTGATGCTGGCTGACGACTCCGATTCCATCGAGGGGATGCTGAGCGCGTGGGACCAACGCGCTCAGCGTGAAGAAGCGGATCAAGATACCGATGGACGAGCGATGTCCGACGACGATCTGAAACGGGAAGAACCGCCGGACGTCGACCAAGTTGTCATCGGAACGATGCACGCCTCAAAAGGGCGCGAGTACCGCTCAGTCGTGCTGATCGATTACGATCCAGATCTCTCGCGTGCGAGTATCGAAGAGAAGGAAGAAGAACGCCACGTCCTCTACGTCGGCGTCACGCGTGCGAAACACTCTGTGCTTCTCACGATAAACACTGGGAAGCAGATCAGCCCGCTGGTTCGTGAGCTTGTTGCTCCGCCCACGCCGGACGAGCCAGCGCGACTTTCGCGCGAGTTACAGTCGCTGCAGGATGTCGAAGGCCAGCTCGTCGTTGCTCATGCTCGCGAGCGGAGCAAAGTCGACGCGATCTATTCCGGCGACGAGGTCGAGCGATGTACCGCCTTGCTGGCGACACTCCGTGCTCAGCAAGCGGAGGTCGATCATCGTCTGGTTGAACTTGTGCCCTACGAACGACCACGTGGGTTTACCGGATTCATCGCAAGTTTGAGCGGTCGTGCCGAGCGTTCTGCCAAAGACTATGAAGAGCGAAAGACGGCGCTTATCACGGAACGCGACACGCGGTCGAAACAGATTTCGGAAGCTGACGATTGGATCGTACTGCTTCGAGCGGATCCCAAATTGGCCGCGCGCCGGTTCGCCGAATCAGTGAACGGGGCGGAAGTGGAACTTATTCTCAATCGCGCGCGTCAGGCCGAACTAAAGGGTCGACTCGATGAATTGAAACTCTTCTTTGGCTAGCAGTATGTCGGGTCATATCCTGCCATGAATCGATCGTAGCGATGACTCATTTCCGGTTGCGCAGCCAGCGCAGACCTGTTCTTCTCATCTCGACGACCATCATCCTCGCCTTGCTGCTCGCGGCAACCTACGCCGGTCTCTCCGTCTACAAGGCGTATGACTACACGACGACGCCCAGGCAGACGATCAGCAGCGCATCACCGGCTGACGAAGGGCTGCACTACGAGAGTGTGACGTTCCCCTCGGCGGCGAATGACGGTGTGCAGCTGACCGGCTGGTGGATTCCGAATCCGAACGGGCACCGGGTGCTGATCCTGGTGCACGGGCGTTATCAGAACAAGGCGGCTTACCTGGCGCTGGCAAAGCCGCTCTGGGATGCGGGCTACAGCCTGCTCCTCTTCGACCTGCGCGGGCACGGCCAATCGACCTACGTCCCCTGCACCTACGGCATCAAGGAGCAGTGGGATGTGATCGGCGCGGCGCGCTTCGCCCAGCAGAAAGGCTTCGCGCCCGCTTCGATTGGCGTCATCGGCTGGAGCCTCGGCGGCGCCAGCACGCTGATGGCGATGGGTAGCTCCAACGATTTCGCCGCTGCTGTCGCCGACTCCGCCTACGCCAATTCCGATCCCCTCCTGGCACGCAACCCGCTCCAACCCGGCCTCCGCCTCGCAATGCGCCTCGTACGCGGCGTCGATCTTTCACAGGTCGATCCGGCCGATTCAATCCACGACCTGGACAATCGCAGCATCATGCTCATCCACGGCGCCAACGACACCGTCGTCCCGCTCTCCCAGGAGCGACTGCTCGAACAGGCCGGCAGCGCCAGCATCAAGGAAACCTGGCTCGTGCCCGGCGCCGGGCATGTTCAAGCCGCGTCACTGGATCGTGACGAATACGTGCGGCGTGTGACGGCATTCTTCGATGCGGTGTTGGAGTAAAGAGCCGGGCGAAAGAACTTCAAGGATTAGCACTCGTTTTTTACGACGGTCGAGCGCACCTCGAACCGGTACTGAGC
>JAICWZ010000037.1 GCA_025966355.1 Thermomicrobiaceae bacterium | reverse complement strand
CGCAACTCGATCAAAGCGTTCGTCCAGCTTCTGCAGGTGCTGGAGCAGAATCCGTCGGCGGCATGGCGCGACCTGCTTGGTGCCGTTGAGATCGACCTCGATGTGGAACTGCTGACGGAACCGGCTTCGGTGTCGAGCAACGGCAGCGAGCACCGGCCGCTGCGCGACGGCCCGCAGGACGACGATGACGAACTCACGCGCTTCCGCATCTGATCCGGCCGCCACGCCCTCGTCGGCCTTCGAGTCGTACGATCCACGCATTCAGCGCTGGATCTGGCGCCAGGGCTGGGAGGCGTTGCGCGACATCCAGGAGTTGGCGGCTGCGCCGATCTTGCGCGGCGATACCGACGTCATCATTGCCTCGGCGACCGCCTCCGGCAAAACCGAAGCCGCCTATTTCCCGATCGTGACGCGCATCGCGATGCAGCCCGCCGGGCTGAAAGTGCTCGCCATCAGCCCGCTCAAGGCGCTGATCAACGATCAGTTCGAGCGTCTGACCGATCTCTGCGCGCCGCTCGATCTGCCGGTCTATCGCTGGCATGGCGACGTGCCGGCCGGCCACAAGACGCAGTTGCTCGACAACCCGGGTGGCATCTTGCTCATCACGCCCGAGTCGCTCGAAGCGCTCTTCATCAATCGCGGCACGAGTGTCAACCGGCTCTTCGCTGATCTTGACTACGTCGTTGTCGATGAGCTGCACGCGTTCATCGGTACCGAGCGTGGCATGCAGCTGCAATCGCTCCTGCATCGCATCGAGCGCGCGGCCGGACGCGAGATCACGCGCATCGCCCTCTCGGCGACGCTTGGCGACATGGCGATGGCCTGCGACTATCTGCGGCTCGGACATGGCGATGAGGTGGTCGTTATCGAATCGGCCACGCTCCGGCAGGAGATTCGCCTGCAACTACGCGGCTACCGGCACGAGCCGCCGCCGCCCGAAGCGACCGATCCGTTTGACGAGGGTGAAGACGACGCGACTGACGACGCCGAGGGCGGCGATACGCTGATGGTCGCGGCCGATCTCTTCAACCGGCTGCGCGGCGGACGGCATCTCGTCTTCGCCAACAGCCGCCGGGCCGTCGAGATGTATACCGACATCCTGCGGCGCTTGAGCGACCGCGCCCGCGTACCCAATGAGTTCTGGCCGCATCATGGCAATCTGAGTCGCGAACTGCGGTACGACGCCGAGGAGCGGTTGCGTGAGAGCACGCGACCGACAACGATCATCAGCACATCGACGCTCGAACTCGGCATCGACGTCGGCTCGGTCGAAAGCATCGCCCAGATCGGTACCCCGCCATCGGTCGCTAGCATGCGCCAGCGGCTCGGACGCTCGGGCCGCAAGGCTGGATCGGCAGCCGTCCTGCGCGTCTACATCCAGGAGGAGACGCTCTCGGCGCAGACGCTGCCGCAGGACGCGCTGCGGACGCAGCTGGTGCAGGCGGTCGCCATGGTGCGGCTCTTGATCGAGAAGTGGAACGAGCCGCCGGAGCGGGATGCCCTGCATCTGTCGACGCTCGTGCAGCAGGCGCTCTCGCTCATCGCGCAGCACGGTGGTGGCGATGCCGCCTGGCTCTGGCGCACGCTCTGCCAGAGCGGCCCGTTTCGTTCAGTCGACCGGCCGATGTTCGCGCGCTTCTTGCGCGCCCTGGCGGCGCACGATCTCATCGATCAGATGCACGACGGCACGCTGCTGCTCGGGCTCGAAGGCGAGCACCTCGTCAATCACTTCGAGTTCTATGCCGCCTTCGCCAGCCCGGACGAATACCGGCTGGTGCACGAGGGGAGAACGCTCGGCACGTTGCCGGTCGATGAGCCAATCATCCCCGGCATGTTTCTCATCTTCGGTGGCCGTCGCTGGCAGGTGATCGAGGTCGATGCCGTGCGTCGCCAGATCGATGTCGTCCCCTCGGCCGGCGGACGCCCGCCGAAATTCACCGGCGCCGGAGCGCTGGTCCACGATCGGGTGCGCCAGGAGATGTTGACGGTCTATCAGAGCGCCGATCAGCCGCCATTTCTGGATGCGACGGCGCGTGAACTGCTTGACGAAGGTCGTGATTGGTTTCGCCGGTTCGATCTGGAGCACAGGGCGATTCTGGATACCGATTACGGGACGCTCATCTTTCCCTGGGTGGGTGATCGCATCATGAACACCCTGCTGGTGCAGCTGATGGCGCGGGGACTAGCGGTCGAGAAGCATGGACCGGTATTGACCGTCTTTGATGCCGAACTGCCCGCACTGCTGAGGCACATCGCGGCGCTGGCGCGCCAGGGGGAAGCGGATCGCGAACAGCTGGCGCGACGCGTTGCGAACAAGCGACAGCAGAAGCACCATCCGTTCCTCACCAGCGAGTTGCTGTCGGCCGACTACGCGTCCAGCTCGTTCGATACGGCGGGCTCGCTGGCGGTCTGGAAACGCCTGACAGCAACGTCGCACTGACCGCCCACCTACCACGAGGCGCGGCGATCGAGCTCGATCATGAATCCGGCGATGAGCGCACCGGCCGCCGCCAGCGGCCACGCCTGACCAAGCGCCTGCTGCACGCCGATACCGAAGCCGAGCGCCAGCAGCGCGACGACGAAGAGCAGCGCGAAACCGACGAGACCGGAAACCAGCATGGATGTCGCGCGCATTGTTCTATCCTTCCGAACAAGTGATCCGAACATCTGTACGTACAGAGAATAGAACATCTGTTCCCTGATGTCAAGGACGCGGGACTTAATCCGGACGAATGGCGCGCACCGGTGAGCGGTACCGTCTGCTAGAATCCAAAAGTCAGGGGTACGTTTGGGAGAGCAGAATGCAACCGTTCGACCGACTCCGCGAAACGCGTATGCTGCCGGTGATCGTCGGGCTTGCGATCGTGGCGGTCTCCCTCTTCATCATGCGCATTTCGAGCATTCTCCCACCGTTCATCTGGGCCGCGATTACCGCCTATATCCTCTTTCCGCTGGTCGTACGCGTGGAGCGCGCGTTCCACCTACCGCGCATCGCGGCCATCACGCTGATCTTCGTCGGATTCATCGGCCTGCTCGTGCTGGCCGGCTTCCTCGTCGCGCCAACCGCGGTCGATCAGGCACGGTCACTCGCCAATTCGCTGCCGGATCTCGTCACGAACGCGCGCAAGGAGCTGGTGCGCGAGCCGCAGCTGCGTATTGCAGGCTTCACGCTCGACACCCGCCAGCTTGATGCGCGCATCGACGATCTGGCACAGCAGGTCGCCGAGCGCTTTGGGCGCGAAGCGGTACCGCTGGTGCTGCAGACGTTCGAACTGATCATCAAGATTCTGGTCTATCTACTCGCGACGTTCTATTTCTTGCTGCAAGGCGATGCCTTCTTGCGCCGCTTGCAGCGCATGGCGCCGCCCCGCCAGCGCAAGACGGTCGATCGCGTGGTCGCGCAGGTCAACCATACGTTCGGCGCCTACATCCGGGCGCAGGTCATCCTCTTCGTCATCATGACCGTGTCGACGCTAACCGTGCTGAGCGTCTTACAGGTGCAGTACGCCCTCGTTGTCGCGCTGGCGACCGGTGTGCTGGAGTTGGTGCCGATTATCGGTCCGTGGGCGGCCGCCGCGATCGCCGTGCTGGTGGCGGTGTCGCAAGGCTCGGGGCCGTTCGGATGGAGTCCGACCCAGCTCGCGATCGTCGTCGCCATCTGCTATCTGATATTGCGGATGATCGAGGATCAGGTCGTCATCCCACAGCTCGTCGGCCGCATCGTCCGTATTCATCCCGTGCTCGTCATTTTCGGCGTGCTGACCGGTGCCGCGCTTGGTGGCGCGCTCGGGCTGGTCATCGCGGTGCCGATCCTGGCGGCGCTCAAGATCATCGTGCTGGCGATCTACGAAGAGTTGCGTCATCCGCCGGAGCGCGTGGTCGTCGCGTTGCGCGAACCGGGCGCGCTGGCGGCTTTTGAGGAAGCGATCGAGCCGCACGCCTTGCAGCGGCTGGTCCTGCTGATCGTGCCGGGCGCCGTCACCTGGGAGGATTTGCAGCTGGCGCAGCGCATTGCCGTGCGCGCCATCGCCTTGGAGATCCGCTTGCAGGTCGTGACACCGGATGCCGTAGCGAGCAGCATCGCCACGGCGGCCGGTATTGAGGTGATCAAGCAGGATCGGTTGAGCGAGGACGCCGGTCTGCTAAACGACTCGGCCGAGTACGTCGCAACGCTGTCCCAACCGAGCACGCTCGACCCGGTCGACCCGCAAGTACCATCCGAAATCAAAGTGCAGTAAAGTGTACGGCTTTCTCGCGCCGAGATGCGCCGCTTCCTGTCATTCTGAACCGCATTGAAGGATCTCTCTTGACTTGCTCCGGCGAGTACGTCGCAGGAATACGAAAAGGATATCCTTCGCTGCAGCTCAGAATGACAGAGATGATGCTATTTGCACGGAGACACCGATAGTGGCCCGTCGATTCTGGCGGGCCACAGGGGTGCGCGCGGGTGCGTGTTCGTCTAGCCGGGCGGCATGCCCGGCGGCGATCGATGTGAACTCTTGGAGGGGAATTACATCTCGTCGTCGACCGGAGAAACGCGTACGGCGCGACGCCGCGATGGATCGCGCGGATCCGGCTCCTCTTCGAAGCTCACTCGCTGTCCTTCATGCAGTTGATCAAAACCATTGCCTTCTACCGCCGAGCGGTGGAAGAACAGATCGTTCCTTCCATTCGAACCGTCTGGAGCGACGAAACCGAACCCTCGGTCATCCCGAATGGTCTTAATCGTTCCCAACGCCATGCGCTGTAGTCCCTTCTGAACCCTGCAGCCCGCCGGTCAGACCATACGAAGCCGGCCCGACGTTCAAGTCCCTCGCACAGTTCGTGCCCGTCACTTCGCGGGCTTCCCGCGTCCCGGCACGAATCGCATCGTCCATTCGCGAACCTGTGCGAGCGAGTGTGAACGGTCGAACCGTCGCGGGGCTGAACCTGCACACAGGGTTGACTTCAACGCGCTCCACTTGAACGCGTCTGACCCGACAACTCTCGCATATTCGGCGCCACCGTTCCCCTTCGGATGCCATGGCGCCTGTGAAAGAAGGTTGAGGCCACCTATACAGTCTATAACGTTTCCACCGGATTTGCCGCCCCGCCCGTGTCATCCTCCGGAAAGATCCGCGAGGCAATGATGCTGATGGCCAGCATACTTACGATAATGCCGAGCGAGATCCCGATTGGGACGTGATAAAAGCCGGCGATCAGCATCTTGACGCCGACGAAGCCGAGCACCGCCGAAAGTCCGTACTTGAGCATGTGGAACTGATCGATAACGCCCGCCAGCATGGAGTACATTGCCTGCAGGCCGAGCACCGCGAGGATGTTCGACGAGTACACGATAAAGGGATCACGGGTGATCGCGAAAATGGCCGGGATCGAGTCGAGCGCGAAAACCAGATCCGAAACCGCGATGACCGCCAGCACCACGAACATCGGCGTAACCGCTCGCTTTCCCTTGATGCGCGCGAAGAAGTGTGAGCCTTCGTAACGATCGGTGACCGGCACGAGGCGTCGCACCAGTCGCACGACGGTGTGATTGCCAGGGTCGATTTCCTTTTCCTCGCTGCGCAGCATGCGGATAGCGGTCACGACCAGGAAGGCGCCAAAGAAATAGAGCACCCATTCGAAGCGCTCGATCAACACCGTGCCGGTTGCGATCAGGACCGCGCGCAGCACGATGGCGCCGATAATGCCCCAGAAGAGCGCGCGATATTGCAGCACACTCGGCACGCCGAAGGCAGTAAAAATCATCATGAAGACGAAGATGTTATCGACAGCGAGCGCGCGTTCGATCACGTATCCGCTCAGGAATGAGAGCGCCGGTTCGCCGCCCGCGTAGAGATAGATTCCCGCGTTGAAGACGAGGGCCACCAACGTCCAGACAGCCGTCCAGATCGCCGATTCACGGAATGATTCTTCGTGGTCTTTTCGGTGGAAGACGCCAAGATCGAGCACGATGAGCCCGATCACGACGGCATTGAAGAGTATCCAGATCCAGATCGGTGCTTCCACGGTTCCCTCTCAGCACGACCGGCTCGCTGAACAACAAAAAAGCGAGCCATTGGCACAACAGTGTCGCAATGGTCTCGCCAGCAGTTCTGCTTGCCGATCCGCCGAGAGCGCATCGATTACGCACTCCGTATTGACGACGGACCGTCCCCGGCGCCCGCGCACCGGGAGGCTACTCCCCATATTGGACGTATGTTTAACCGATTTTGATGTGAACTGTCAAGGATGCCGGCCCACCGGATCTGCCGCTCTCTATGGTCTGCCCCGCACCGCCCAGACTCGAGCGATCAGATCGATCGAGCCATCCGACGCGATCGGAAGGGTGTCACGAAGCCGTTCGCGCAGTCCGGCTTGCCGCTCATCGCCCAGTGTCGCGACATAGCTCGGCGCTGAACCCTGCCCGCCCAGGAACGGCAACCAGTAGTCGTCGAAATCCTTGAAATGCGTCGGTATGTCGATGGCCCGTACGTCGACGGATCGCAAGCCGGCGGAGCGAAACAGCGCGGCGAGTGGTTCCGGCCGGCAGAGCGGGAAGCGGGCGCCCTCATCGAGGTGCGCGATGTTCGGATCGAGTGCGGTCGCGGCATCCCAGAAACGATGCATCATCTGCATCTCACCGGCGTAGTCCCAGACGTATACCGCGACGACCCCACCGGGTGTGGTGACGCGCGCCATCTCCTGCACCGCGAGCGACGGCTGCGGTACGAAATTCAACATCAGACCGGCGACCACGGCGTCAAATGTCCTGGCCGGAAAGGGCAACGCGCGAGCATCCGCGGTCACGAAGCTCGCTCGAGCATCGAGCAGGTGCGCACGTGCGTAGGCAAGGAAGCCGCTTGCGGGATCAATGCCGACCAGCCGTCGCGGAGACGCGCGCTCCAGAATGACCGAACTGAGCGCTCCGGTGCCGCAGCCGGCATCCAGCCAGCGCAGGTTGCTTGGCGGCTGCAACCAGCTCAGGAGTTCGCGCATTACAAGGCGACTCCAGCGGCCGACATACGGCTCATAGGCGTCACCGATCCCCCAGTTGTCAGCAGGTTGGAGTGTCATGGGTGGTGTCCTCCATCGGCAGCGGGTCGTTGCGGATGTCTGGTTGGGTATCCACTGTGCGAAGGACGATTAGCTTATGTCGTAGCCCACGCCAATTGCGTTCCTGACGCCTCCAGCCAGCGCCGGCTCACATTCGTTTCCACTCGTGTTGCCTCAAGCAACTCATCCGATTCGAGCGTCGAAGCGATTTGTGCAGCCAGCCGCGCCACCTCGGAGCCAAGCCATACCCCGAACTCCCCGGGGATAAATTGCTCACCACATCGCTGGCACGTGGCGACCGGAACGTCGTGTACGACGATATGAACTCGCCCGAACTCGTATTCGAGTTCCGTAAGGCCACGGATTGTTTCCCCACCACAAACGACGCACGGTTGCACCTGGTAGAGCGTCATTATTCTAGCACCTAGATAATCGGGATCGCCGTCCTCAACTCCTCGGCAGCATGCCGACCGGCGCGGAATCGTCGCGCAAGAGGCGGATATCGGAGTCGACCATGAGGGCGATCATCTCTTCGAAGGAGACGTTCGGCTCCCAGCCGAGCACGGCGCGCGCCTTGCTCGAATCACCGACGAGGAGATCGACTTCGGCCGGGCGAATGAAACGCGGATCGACCTCGACGTAGTTTTCCCAGTTCAGCCCGGCGGCTTCGAAGGCGAGTTCACAGAGCCGCTGTACCGAGTGCGTGCGGCCGGTTGAAACGACAAAGTCGTCCGGCGCGTTCTGCTGCAACATACGCCACATCGCCTGCACGTAGTCACCGGCGAAGCCCCAGTCGCGCTGGGCATCGAGGTTGCCGAGCCGTAGTTCCTTGTCGAGGCCGAGCTTGATGCGGGCCACGCCATGCGTCACCTTGCGCGTCACGAACTCGACGCCGCGGCGCGGACTCTCGTGATTGAAGAGAATGCCTGAACAGGCAAAGAGATCGTAGCTCTCGCGATAGTTGACGGTGATCCAGTGGCCGTAGACCTTGCTGACGCCGTACGGCGAACGCGGATAGAACGAGGTCGTCTCGCGCTGCGGTACTTCCTGCACTTTACCGAACATCTCCGAGGAGCTCGCCTGATAGAAGCGCGTATCCGGCTTGATCAGGCGGATCGCCTCCAGCACGCGTGTGACCCCTAGGCCGGTGAATTCGCCCGTCAGCACTGGCTGCTGCCAGGACGTCGGTACGAACGACTGCGCCGCCAGATTGTAGACCTCGTCCGGCTGATAGTGCTTCATCAGCTCGATCAACGAGAGCATGTCAAGCAGATCGCCCTGCACCAGATCGATCTTGTCCGTCAGGTGCGCGATGCGTCCAACCGTCTCGGTGCTGGTGCGGCGTTGCATCCCAACCACACGATAGCCTTGCTCGAGCAAGAATTCGGCGAGATACGAGCCGTCCTGTCCGGTGATGCCGGTAATCAGCGCAGTTCTCATAACGCTCTTTACACTTCCCTTCGCCACAATCGGACCGTTCACGAACGCCGTGTCCCCGCAGCCCTCGTTTCGTCCTCAGAGTAGTCTACCGAATCGGGTTGGTATGGGAACCGGGAGATGTTGGCTAGCCCGCGTGAGCGCATCGGTCTGCCGTTCGGGCAGCGTTCATCGTTGCAGATCATGTCGCGTCGGTCTATTCTCGTCGAAAGGGATCATTGTCATCTATGAAAGCTGAGGTCGCCACATGGAGCATCTCTTCATTGTTCTTGCGCTGGCCCTGACGCTCGCGCTGTTGCTCAGCGCCTGCGGGGGTAAACGGACGCTAACGCCGGTGCCGACGCCCGGGCTTCCGCATGTCGAAGACCTGCAAGCCGCCTTGCTCACGGCGTCCGATCTGCCGGCTGGTTGGACAGCCCAACCGGTTCGAACCAGTAACGAATTGAGCACGCTGCCGTGCGGTCAAACGCTGCCTGATGTTCAGATGCTCACCGCGACCGCGACCTTTCAAACGGCCAACGGCGCGCATCTCTCCGAATCGCTCGCGGCCTACCACCCGGGAGACGCCGAGACGTGGTTGACCGCGCTGCGAAATGGCCCCGCCTGCGCTGTGGTGAATGAGGGGGAGTACCAGGGGACGCCGATCGTGGCCCGGGTCACACAGCCCGACGCCCCGGCACTGGGTGACCAGTCGTTCGCGCTCCGCCTAACCAGCGACGGCCCGTCCGGCACGCTCATGACCGACCTCGTGTATGTTCGCATCCGCGATTTCATCCTCCAGATCAGCGATTCCGAGGTTGGTGCAGCGGATCCAGGCCTGACAACGGCGATCGTGCAGCAGGCCGTTCTCGATTTTCAGGCGGCGAAGTTGATACCGTGAACCCGGCGCAAAGTGATTGCACGTTCGGCCGGGCATCACCGCAGCGGTAAACTATTCCGGTTGGGCAATCGGTGGGCAGATGTTAAAGAGGGGACAGGCATGACGCTGGTTTTCGCGTTCCTTGTCCCGCTGGTCGTCGGGATGTTACTGCTTCGTGCCCGAACCGAGGCGACGGGTGCCCTGCCTCGCCTGTTCACGCCGCTGACCATCGCGCTCTTCTGCACCGTCGCGATTCCATCGCTGCTGCAGTTCCCCTTCCCCGGCGTACTGCACGCGTTGCGACGCGACGCGCACCTCATCCTGCATCACGGTCAGGTCTGGCGGTTGCTGACGAGCCTGACGGTGCAGGACGGCGGCGCGGCGGGAACGATCTACAATCTTTTCTACTTGGTCTGGTTCCTGATTCTCGCGTCGGCACTCCTGGGCGAGCGCAATGCGCTGCTCCTCTTTTTCACGGGCGGAATCGTCGGTGAACTGGTTGGCCTAAGCTGGCAGCCGATCGGCGGCGG
>JAICWZ010000024.1 GCA_025966355.1 Thermomicrobiaceae bacterium | reverse complement strand
TGCCATGCATATCGCCCGGCTCTGTCCGGCCGGCATGATCCTGGCGCCGAGCCGCAACGGCATCAGCCACCATCGTGCCGAGTGGACCGATCTCAAGGACATCGTGGCGGGCGCCCAGATCTTCGCCGACACGGCGCTGGAGTTGGTAACGAACGGCGTGGCGGATGCGTGACAGGAACCACCGAAGCACCCATATCAGGTATCCTAACGCGTACTGATACCCAACCCGTGTGCATTCGCAGCAAGAGATTGTGATCGAATGTTCACCATCAACTGGAGGGATTCTTGTGGACGAGCTTCTCAACCAACTCAAGGAAAAAGCCGGGCTATCGGACGAGCAGGCACAGAAGGCGATGGGCGTCTTCAGCAACTTCCTGAGTAATAACCTGTCGGACGATCAGATTCAGTCATTCGCCCAGCAGGTACCGGGCCTCGGCCAGTTCGCCGACAAGATCCCCGGCGGCCTCGGCGAAAAGCTCGGCGGCATGCTCGGCGGCTTCGGCAAGAAGGACTGATCCTCGGCGTTCGCATAAACCGGATCGGCTCGCACCGATCCGGTTTGCTGTTTATGGCATCCGCGAAATTTCGGATTGATCCAATAATAGGAATGAGGAAGGACATGCCCATCAAGCGAACGTTCTCGGTGAGCATCGTCCGCGAGGGCGAATGGTATGTTGCCCAATGCCTCGAGGTGGATGTTGCCAGCCAGGGAGAAACCGAGGCGGAGGCGCTCGCCAACCTCCGCGAAGCGCTCGAACTCTATTTCGAGGAACCGCAGGCGACATCGCTGTCCCGCGTGGAGAAGTTCGAGGTCGAACTCGGTGCCGCTTAGGCCTCTGTCGTTTCGTGAAGTGCGACGGAAGCTCGAAGCAAATCATGTTCCGTCAAGTCTATAAAAGGCGTGGTTCGCGTGACGAGCCTCTTTAACCGCCCGCGCGGGTGGCTCACCTCCATCATGTCCTCCTTAAGGAATACCTAACCTTCAAGCCTTCTAGTTTCCACTAACCAGGTCAAGTCCAGTCGTGCCAGACACGAGGAATCTATCGACCCTGTCGACGCTAGTACCCCACGTCCGTTCCAGAAAGCCATGACGCTGCCGCAAATAAGTTTCTACAGAACGAACTAGTAGCATCACGCTCCAATACTGCGCCTTTAGACAAATATGGACAATACTCGATGGGAGGGGTATTCTATTCATAGATTGTTTCCAAACTAACGCGAAGGTCTTTCGTAGCAAGATGTGAACGTGACGGCTGGATGACTTCTGCACTATTTCATCGAGATCTGTCTTCAGTGCATCTGAATCGCACACTCTGATATCACGGCAAGTTCGCGAGAGGAGGTTAACGAGGTCTCTGAATCGACGGCCGGTCAAAGATCATCACGAAAGGGGAAGCCCAGATGTTGCATAAAGCTCTCACGACACGACTATTAGCTGCACTTGTTCCGGTAGTCGCTGCCCTCAGTATCCTTGGCACACCTGCCGCAGCGAGCACGTCAGCTAGAGCCATTTCGGCTCCGATGACGCTTGATTGTGTCAACATGAGCGCGAAAGCACGCGCTTACGCAGACGAGCACCACCTTTGCGACCAAGTCTCGGGAGTGATGCCTATGGATCCTGCGTATGGCGATTGCGGAGTGTCGACGATCTATATCCTCGACGGATACGACACTGGGATAGCACAGGTTAACGAGGGAGTCGGCTCTACTCAAGGAGCGATCGTTGCTGTGAGCTACGGCGTCAATTGGTACAATTACACGACGCATAACGGCGCGGGATTTACCGGCTGGTCGTCGAACTTCAGCACGACTTGGTCCCATACCGACTATATCAACTCGGGGTCTGGGTACGTCAGCGCGCAACTCTTCGGAGTCGTGACTCTATATTGGGGAGGACACTGCACGATCAACTACCCGTATGACGAGAACACCATCTCCTAGGCAAGGTTGAGTACGCATGCCCCATCGTTATACCTATCAACTGCTTCAGGAGCAATTTCGCGCGATGCGTCGACTGCCGCCGGGCGTGAGTTTGCCAAATCCTGAACCGCGTGTCGAACAAGAGTTACTCGCTAGTCTGTTGGCTTCCGCGGATGCCAGGGACCCTCTCGAGTGGCTCCAAGCGAAGCGGGGCCGCGTTTGCGCCCAAATCGCGTTGTGGCGTGAATTAGAACAGGCCTGGCAGCAGTGGCAGGGGCAGCAACGAGCTTGGGAAATGGGCCATCCGGTTCGGGCAGAGATTCAGTCGATCCTGTCGCGTTTCATGATACCGGATCAGGCAGAGGCAATCTTCGGCGATCTGGCTCAGGCGGAAGTTCCGCCTGAGCCAGCGCTACTTTCTCTGTTGACACGTGTGCGTGCTGCATGGCGCGAGGCTGGAGTGTCAAAAGCTGCGACTGGTATTCCCGCCTCCCAGCAGCTTTTCGTGGATCTCCTAAATATGCCCGACGATATCGATCCGTTCGATTGGCTTCAAACGGAACATGGACCAGAAACTGCACTGGAAACGTTTGGTGATATCTTGAGTCAATGTCGCCCCCCACGGACGATGATGGTGGGGAACCCGATCCAGATTCTCCGTCCGCGTGTGAAACTCAGCGTCGGGAAGCAGGCGCGGATTCGCGTTGAAGAAGTGCTCGTCGGCTCGGGAGGGTTTACGATCACTCTGAAGGTCGATCTCCGAGGAAGTGCTAATCCGGCGGAGGACGTGTCGCGCATCCAGTGGCATTGGCTCGGCTTCGACGGCGTGACCGATAACCAGGGCTACGCGTATCTCGTTCAACATCGTGAATTGAGCGTCGGAGGTGGACTACGGAACTGGTCGCGCGAATCGCTGCGTCTCGCCTATTACCCCGCACTTGCCGCTGGGTCGACGTCCCTATGCTTCACCGCGAATCCAATGGTGCTCAATGCGACCGGCGTCCGCCTAACCGAACGCCCGCTTGAGCTCCCGAGCGAGCAGATCGGCGATCTCACATACCAGATCGGGCTGCCGGCAATCTGATCCCACTTGGTTCCCCTCTTGCGCCCAATCGTCTATGCTAGCGGCAGCCGAGCCGCGCACTCGCGGATTGGTGAGAATTCCATCAATGTGTATGCAATATGTCCACATACGGCTGCGAAGCGTGAGCAGTATGGGAAGGGGAACACGACATGGCGGATGAGCGAGGCTTTTCGCTGCTGTTGAGCGGGGACAGCATGATTACGCGCGGCGCGTTGAAGACGGCGGACGAGCCGACGCGAGCCTTGCGCGAGATGGTGCGCAATGCCGATCTGGCCTATACGAATCTCGAAGTGCTGCCGAACGACTTTCGCGGCTATCCCGGTGCCGATACCGGCGGTACGCATCTGGCGGCGCGCTCGGGCGTCGTTGATGAACTGATCGACATCGGCTTCGATATGGTCGCGGCCGCTACCAATCACGCGCTCGACTATCACATCGAAGGGCTGCTCGCGACGATCGAGGTGCTCGAACAGAAGGGCATCGCCTTCGCCGGGCTTGGCCGCAATCTGGATGAAGCGCGCATGCCGGTCTATCTCGATCACGCGGCCGGTGTGCTGGCGCTCCTCTCCTGCTGCGCGACGTTCTCCTCCGGCCAGCAGGCGGGCGAACAGAATACGCAGATGCAGGGGCGACCTGGGCTCAATCCGCTGCGCCACGATCGCGTCTACGAGATCACCGAAGAGGAGATGGCCGTCCTGCGCCGGATCGCCGACGAGACCGGTATCGACGCCACGCGTCGGGAAAACATTCAGCTCGGCTTCGGCTTCCCGCCGGATGATCCGGAGATCTTCCCCTTCCTCGGCAACAATTTCCGCGTCGCCGAGACGGCCGGCGTACAGACGACGCCGCGCGCCGGCGATAGCGACGCAATCGCCAAATGGGTGCACGAGGCGCGCGCTCGGGCCGATTTCGTGCTGATGAGCTTCCATGCGCACGAGGCAGGCGACAGCGTCGAGGAGCCGGCCGGCTTCATCCCTATCTTCGCCCACCGCATGATCGACGAAGGCGCCGATCTGGTGGTCGGCACCGGGCCGCACCTGCTACGCGGCATGGAGATGTACAACGGCAAGCCGATCTTCTACTCGCTCGGCAATTTCATCGCCCTCAATCACCTCGTTCACAAGCTGCCGGCCGACGCCTACAACCGCTTCCGCGTGGAGCAAGGCAAGACCCCGAGCGAGCTCTTCGCCGCGCGCGAGCAGAACGGCAAGATCGGCTTCTCGGCCGACGCCCGCTACTGGGAGAGCATCGTCCCACTCTGCCACTACGACGGCACGACGCTACGACGGTTGGAACTCATCCCAATCGCGCTCGGCTACGGTGAACCTGCCTTCCGTCGCGGCCTGCCGCACCTGGCCCAGGGCGAGCACGGCAACGCCATCCTCCGCCGCTTCGCCGCCCTCTCCGAGCCCTACGGCACCCGCATCCGCATTGATGGCGACCGGGCCGAGGTTGAGCTGGGCGGGTGATGGTGGTGGGGAACTCGGGATAGGAGTGAGCGTATTCAAGCCGGTTGATGCCACCATCTGGTGAAGATAACGGGTGATAAGATTGCATCTACGTTTAAGGAGATGAACCGATGCCTGCACCAGTCAAAACCATTCATGTCAAACCAGGCAGCGAGCTTGATCAACTACTCGAGGATGCCGCCGATACGCTCATTGAGCTGGAACAAAGTGGCGTTCGCTATCGATTGATCCGCGTTACCCCACCAATTGAACCCGAGATTCCGTCGCGCGAGGGATCAGTTCGAGATTCGATCCTCAATATTATCGGGATCGGCGCCTCTGAAGAGGAAATGGATGTTGGACGCCACAAACGAGAATATCTCGCAGAAGCGTTCGAGTCTACGCATGAGACGTGAGCCTGGTTAGGCCGCATCAACCCGTTTTCGTTGATACCTCCGCGTATTGCGCCGTCTCAAATCGGCACGACGTCAATCATGACCGCGCGCGATCCATCCTTGTTGAACTCGTAGCCAACCGCTGCCCGTTGATCACGACCAACTTCATCCTGGCCGAGTTACATGCACTCCTTCTTACGCGGATGAACCGCGCCATCGCGCTTCAGGTCTTGCGGGACATCGATTCTAGCGAGGACACAACGGTCATCCGAGTGGACAAAGACGACGAGGAACGCGCACGAGCGATCATCGTCCAATACACGGACAAGAACTTCTCACTGACTGATGCAACCTGCTTCGCGATCATGGAACGACTTGGAATCACCGACGCCTTCAGTTTTGATCGCAACTTTGCTCAGTATGGATGGACGCTGATTCATCAAGGCGGCTGACCGAGACCCGCATCTCGCCGCTCTCACCATCTACCCAACTTCCGGCCGCACCACTAGCATCTCTAGGCGGCCTGAATCAAGTCCTTGGGGATGCGTTCGCGGATTTGGGGCTTGACCCGCGTCATGCAGCACAAGATCGACGCGATGTGCGAGGATCTCTTCGAGATAGATGCGAAATCGGACGACGCTGAAGAGCCCGACCGGCGGGTCGAATTCGACGAGCAGGTCGATATCGCTGTCGAGCCGTGCCTCATCGCGGGCGACCGAGCCAAAGAGAAAGAGCGTCTTCACGCCAAACGAGGTGATTTCGGTTTGGTGCGCGGCCAATTGACGCAGGACGTCGTCACGACGCATGACCGAACTCCATCGTGAATGCGCGATTGCCAATGGTTCAAGGATACTTGAGCCGCTGCGAACCTGCTCCTTACGCCTCCCTACCCCTCGCCCAACCGCGCCACGGTCGTGACCCGATCGCCTGGCTCAATCGCGAGCAGTTGGCTGCCCTTGGTGGCGCGGCCCTGGCGGCGCATGGTTTTGAGAGCGAGTTGGGTGGAGACGCCGGCGGCCGAGGCGAGGATCAGGTCGTCCTTCGGGCCGGCGAGCGTGGCGACGGCCAAATGATCGGCGCGAACGAGGGTAATGGCGGCCACACCACCACCGGCGCGGTGACGCAGCGGAAAGTCCTTGAGCGCGGTCCGCTTGCCCATGCCGTGAGCGCTGATGACGACCAGGTCTTCGGCGGTGCCGCCGGCGGCGAAGAGCGCGCCGACGACCGTCGCGCCGGATTTCAGGGTGACGGCGTTGACACCCTGGCCGTCGCGACCGGTGGCGCGCACTTCATCGGACGGGAAGCGGAGCGCCTGGGCGTCGCTCGTCACGACGATGAATTCGCCTTCGGCGCTGTCATCGATCAGTGCGGCCGCGACAACGCGATCGTCGCCGAGCAGCTTCATGTCGTTCAGCCCGGCCGCGTTGATCGAGCGGTATTCCGAGAGCGCCGTGCGTTTCACCTTGCCGTTGGCGGTGAACCAGACGACGTGGCGGCTCTCGTGCAGGTCATCGGTCGGCAGGAGTGCCGCCAGCGTTTCGTCGGGCTTGAGGCTGAAGACGCGCTGGGCCGGTTCGCCGCCGCTGGCGCGCGTGCCCTCCGGCACGTCATGGCCCTTCGCCATGTAGACGCGACCCTGCTCCGTCAACACCAGCAGGTAGTCGAGCGTCGAGGCGGGCACGATCGCCTTCATGCCATCGCCCCTGGCTGACTTCGTGGCGCGACTGCGACGGAAGGCGTTCTCCGGCACCGCTTTGACGCGGCCCGCTTCCGAGACGACCACCAGCACGCGCTTCTCTTCGACGAGGCTGGCGACGACCTCGATCTGCCCATCCGAGGTGTCGATATGCGTGCGTCGCGCGTCGCCATGCTCGCTCAGGATGGCGGTCAGTTCGTCCTTGAGGAGCGCGACCTTCTTCGCCTCGCTCTTGAGGAGCGCTTCGAGTTCCCGGATCGTCTTCGTCAGCTCCTTCTTTTCCTCGGCGTACTTGGAGGCGTCGAGTTTCGTCACCTGGGCCAGCGTCATGTTGGCGATGACGTCGGCCTGGATGTCGCTCAGGCTGTACTTGACCTTGATCTGCTCTTTGGCGACGTTGCGGTCGCGCGCCGCCTGGAAGATCTTGACGATCTCGTCGGCGTTGGCGGCACCAATGATCAGGCCTTCGACGACGTGCAGCCGCTCGCGTGCCTTGCGCAGTTGGTACTGTGAACGCTTGGTGATGACGTCGATCTGGTGCCGGTTCCAGTATTTCAGCAGGTCGATAATGCCGGTCTGGCGCGGCTGGCGGGCCGGTTGGCCGGGATCGCCGAAGAGGAAGACCATGTTGACCGGCACCGAGGTTTCGAGATCGCTGAACTTGTAGAGCTGGTTGAGCACGACTTCGGGCGTCGCGCCGCGCTCCAGCTCGATGACGACGCGCGTTCCCTTTTCCTCATCCGACTCGTTCCGGATGTCGGTGACGCCCTTCACCTTGCCTTCGTTGACCGCGTTGATCATCGACTTAACCAGTCGCGCCCGCGAAACCGGCGGAATCTCGGTGACGACCAGGTTGCGCTGCCGCAACTCTTCTTCCAGCCGCACCTCACCGCGCACGATAACGCGCCCTTTGCCCGTCTCGAAGTAGTCGCGAATGCCGTTCATACCGATGACGCGGCCGCCGCTCGGGAAGTCCGGCCCTTTGAGAATCTTGAGCAGTTTTTCCAACGGCAGTTCGGGATCGTCGAGCAGCGCCATCGCGGCGCGAATCGACTCGCCAAGGTTGTGCGACGGGATTTCGGTCGAGAGCCCGACGGCGATACCCGAGGCCGGATTGCAGATCGGCGGGATGCGCGCCGGCAGGTAGACCGGCTGCGTCACCTTTGGATCCTGCAAATACGTTTCGGTGAAAGGGACCGTTTCCTGCTCGATATCGCGCAGCAGCAGTTCGCCGATCGGCGTCAGGCGCATCTCCGTGTAGCGATAAGCAGCGGCGGTATCGCCATCGACCGAGCCGAAGTTTCCCTGGCCCTCGATCAGCGGATAGCGCATCGTGAACGGCTGCGCCATGCGCACGGCGGCGTCATAAACCGCGCCGTCGCCGTGCGGGTGATACGACTTGAGCACGTCGCCGACGATCGAGGCGCTCTTGACGGTTGGACGCGTCGAGCGATAGCCGTTTTCGAACATGCAGGCAAGGATGCGGCGCTGCACCGGCTTCAAACCGTCGCGGGCGTCGGGCAGGGCGCGACTGGTGACGACCGAGAGAGCGTACTGCACGAAGGCATCCTCAAAGAGACTCGAAAACTCCTCGGTCTCGATCTCCTCGCGGTGCCCATTGCCATTGGTGAGAACTGTCGTTGCCATGTCGTCTGTCGCTCCCGACGAACCGCCCTCACCCCCGGCCCCTCTCCCAACCGATCTGGGAGAGGGGAGACGAAATCTCGCGCAGTGGTCGCCGCGCGTCTGTTCCCCCTCTCCCGCACGGAGTGGGAGAGGGGGCTAGAGGGTGAGGGGGGTCCCTCTACACATCAATATCCGTATATTTACGCGCGCGTTGCGCCAGGAAGGTGCGGCGGCCTTCGGCGTTGGTGTCTTCCATCAGGTTGAAGACGAGCTTTTCCGAGAGGGCCGCGTCCTCGATCGTCACCAGCTTGAGCCGGCGGCGTTCGGGGTCCATCGTCGTCTCGCGCAGTTCGCGCGGGTTCATCTCGCCCAGGCCCTTGTAGCGCTTGATCTCGAAATGCCCCTTGTGGCTTTTCTGCCACTCACGCAGCGCCTCATCGTCGCGCAGCCAGACTAACTTGCCGTTCTGCTTGACCGAATAGAGCGGCGGCGCGGCAACGTAGATATGCCCATCGTCGATCAGTCGCGGCAACTCCTGGTGGAAGAGCGTCAGCAGGAGCGCCTGAATATGCATCCCGTCGACATCGGCGTCGGTCATGATGATGATCTTGCCGAAGCGGAGGCGGCTGATGTCGAAAACCTGGCGCGAGCCAGTGCCGATCACCTGTAAGAGCGTTCGAATCTCTTCGTTCTTGGCGATGCGCTCAATGTTGGCGCGCGCCACGTTGAGCGGCTTGCCGCGCAATTTCAGGATCGCCTGGTACTCCGAATAGCGTCCCTGGCTGGCCGAGCCACCGGCGCTGTCGCCCTCAACGATATAGAGCTCGGCGCGCTTCGGGTCCTTGGTATGACAGGGAATGAACTTCTCCGAGATCGAGACATCGATGATGTGGCCGTTCCGCTTGCTCTTGCCATTCATCACCAGGCTGGCGGCCGCTTTGGCGGCGTCGCGCGCTTTACGGCGCTGATCGAGTGTCTTCACCCAATCGCGCGTGGCGGCGTCGTTCGCTTCGCACCAACGGGTGAGCGATTCGCCGACGATCGAGCGGACGAGGCCGTCGACGCCGCTGTTGGTCAGGCGGTTCTTCGTCTGGCCCTCGAACTGCGGATTGGTCAGCTTGACCGAGATCGCCGCGACCAGCCCGGCCCGGATCAGATCGGCGTCGAATTCGCGCTTCTTGGTGACACCGAGGCGGATCGCCTGATCGTTGAGCACTTTGGTGAGTGCCGCCTGAAAGCCGCTTTCGTGGGTGCCGCCCTCAATGGTGCGCACGCCGTTGGCGAAGGAGACGATGCGCGTCCGCTCGCCGCGATTCGGCTGAATGGCAACCTCGATCAGCATATCGTCGCGCTCATCGGTCGCCGCGACCGGCTCCTTGAAGAGCGGCACGCTCTCGCGGTCGAGCGGGCGCAACTCTTCGACGTAATCGACCAGGCCGCGCTCGGAGAAGAAGGTTTCCTCATCCATCCTGGCGGCGTCGTCATCCCAGATCTTGAGGTGATAGGCGATGCCGCGATTGAGATAGGCGGCGGCGCGCAGGCGGCTTTCAACGACATCGCGCAGGTAGCCGAGCGAGGGATCGGCGAAGATGCCGCGATCGAAGAGCCAGCGAATCTGGGTGCCGTGCTTCTTCTTATCGCACTTGGTAATCGTGTGCTTGCCCGGTACGCCGCGTGTGAACTTCTGGAAGAACTCCTGCCCATCGCGCCAGATCGTCAGTTCGAGCTGCTCCGAGAGGGCATTGATCACGGTGGAACCGACGCCGTGCAGGCCGCCGGCCGTTTTGTAGACACCCTCTTCGAACTTGCCGCCTGAGTGCGGCACGGTCAGGATGATGGTGGCCGTCGGCAGCGTCTTGCCGTTGATCTTCTTTGGGTCGAACGGCATACCGCGCGCCTCATCACGCACCGTTACCCAGCCGTCGCCGTCGATCTCGATCCAGACGTGCTTACCGTAACCGGCGATCGCCTCGTCGGTGGCGTTATCGAGCGCCTCCCAGATGAGGTGATGCAGACCGGTGGTGCCGGTCGAACCGATGTACATCCCCGGCCGGGTGCGGATCGCCTCGATCCCCTCCAACACGCGGATGTCGGCGCCGGTATATGCTGCTGGTCGAGTTGCCGTCTCTGTTGCCATTCAATAATCCCTGCTGGCCTGATGACGCGCTTCATTCGTGCTGATCAGTGTACCAGAACATAGAACACATGTTCGCATTCGGCCTAATTATAGCGCAGCCTACACGATTATGCCAGATTGTCACTGCGTACGTTCGCGGTTCGGACCGCATATCGCATTCTCGCGACCGTTAGCGATTCGCGAGCAACCTATCGAGGGTACCAGAGTCAATGGCGGTTTGTGCAGGGTGTTTTCGAGGCAGATATGTCAGGAGCGGGCTGGGTCGTCCAGTCGCGCGAGAACGGCGTCCGCGATGCAGCCGAGGGCGTGCAGCTGTTCGGGGGTCAGGGCGTCGCAGACGACGGCGAGCACCGCCTGTTCATGCTGCCGTTTGGCGTCTTCCGCCAGCCTGCGACCGCTCTCAGTCACGCGAATGACGGTGCTCCGGTTGTCTTCGGGACAGACTTCGCGCCGCACGAGTCCGCGCTTCTCCATCCGCCGCAACTGATGCGACAGACGGCTCTTCTCCCATTCCAGTCCGCAGCGCAGCGCCAGCGCGCGCACCGTTTCGTCCGGCGCTTCGATGAGCGCGACCAGTATCTCGAAATCGGCTTCGGACAGTCCGGTGTCGCGGGCCAGCTCGCGGTTGAGCCGCTCGGCCAGGCGCACGCGCATGCGCTGGTAACTCGACCAGGCCGCCTCTTGAGATGGGGAAAGAATCTGGTTCGTCATGCCCTGAGTATAGTTGATGTGTCAACCAATGTGCTACAATGGTTGATGGATCAACCTTAAGGAGTGTTGTTCGTGAACTATGGTCACCAATTGGAATTCGGAACGTTCATTACC
>JAICWZ010000128.1 GCA_025966355.1 Thermomicrobiaceae bacterium | reverse complement strand
CGATTGATATGCACGCTGGATGCGTGCCCGGCTCGTGGGCAGGATAGCACAGAGAGCGGCGGGGCTAGATTGTGCGCAGTGTCGGATCGAGCACGTCACGCAGCCAGTCGCCGACCATATTAATCCCCAGCACGGCGATCATGATGGCAAGGCCGGGAAAGGTGATGACCCACCAGGCATTGTAGATGTAGAGGCGGCCGTCGTTGACCATTGAGCCCCAGGTTGGGATCGACGGGTTGACTCCGAGACCAAGGAAGCTGAGCGCTGCTTCGGTGAGCAGGACGAATGCAACCTGTAGCGTGGCGAGCACGATGACCGAGGCGGCCACGTTCGGCAGGATGTGCTTCGTCAGAATGCGACCGCCCGATGCCCCGGCGACCCGCGCCGCATCGACGTATTGATTCTGCTTGACGGAGAGCGCCTGGCCACGGACGAGACGTGCGTATTGCACCCAGCCGGTGACGACCAACACCAGAATAAGGTTCAACAGCCCGGCGCCGAGCACGGCGATGATCGTGATGGCGAGCAAGATGAAGGGGAACGCCAGAAAGAGGTCGGCAACGCGCATGATGATCTCTTCGATCCACGACTCGTAATAGCCGGCCAGCAGGCCGAGCAAGATGCCGAAGAACGAGGCGAGGATCGTTACCGAGAGGCCGATGAACAGGGAGATGCGCGCGCCGTAAATCAGGCGGCTCAGCAGATCACGGCCGACCGGATCGGTACCGAGCAGGTGCGCCGTTGAGCCTTTCGCTTCCCAGGCGGGCGGTGTGTTCCGTTCGCGCAGGCTGGTCTTGTTCGGGTTATCCGGCGCCAGCACCGGCGCGCCGATTGCCGAGATAACCATGAGCAAGATGATGATGCCGCCGAAGAGCGCCGAAGGGTCGGTCAGAAAGCGGCCCCACCAACGATAGCGCCAGGCGCGCGCTTTGCCGCGAGCCTTGAGCAGGGCGTTGTCGAGCTGCAATGCGGTCACGTCCGATTCCCTCCGGGTCGTGCGATCACGAGTACTGAATCCGTGGATCGAGGAAGCTATAGAGCAGGTCGACCGCGAGATTGGCAAGAATCAAGATGCTGGCGAGCAGCGTCACCGACGCCTGCACGACCGGGTAATCGCGCGCATTAATCGAGTCGATCACGAGTCGCCCGACGCCGGGCCAGGAGAAGACGACTTCGACAATCACGGCACCGCCGAGCAAAAAGCCGATCTGCAAACCGGCCAGCGTCACCACTGGGATGAGCGCGTTGCGCATGGCGTGCCGGAGCAGGATCTTCGATTCGCCAAGTCCCTTCGCCCGTGCGGTCCGGACATAATCGGCCTGCAAGACATCGATCATGCTGGAACGGAGCAGGCGCGTGAGCGTACCGGCAAAGACGACGCCGAGCGTCACGGCCGGCATCACCAGCGCCTCCAGGCTCTGGTGCAAGCCTTCGCCGCGTCCCGAGACAGGCAGCCACTTGAGGCGCACGCCGAAGAGAAGGATGAGCATCAGTCCAAGCCAGAAGTTCGGGATGGAGACGCCGATCAGGCTGATCAGCCGGCTGAAAAAATCGACGATGCCGCCGCGCCGCGCGGCCGAGATGATGCCGGTCGGCACCGCGATCAGCAGGGCAAAGATGTAGGCGGCGATCGCGAGTTCCAGCGTCGCGCCCATACGCGACATCACCTCGCGGAACGCGGGCGTTTTTAGGCGGAGTGACGTGCCGAAATCACCGCGCACGGCGTGGGTCACGAAGCTGATGTACTGCTCGTAGAGCGGTTCATCGAGATGCATCGAGTGCCGTAGCGCCGCGATATCCTCTTTGGTCGGGTTCCCCTGCGCCAGCAGAAGCTGCGCCGGATCGCCGGAGAGTCGCAAGGCGATGAAGACGATGAGCGTGACACCCCAGAGGACCAGAATCGAGTAGAGCAAGCGGCGGATGATATACCGCGTCATGTCCCGGCGGGCTACCCTTCGTGCTGGCGGGGACGAAGCTCATCCCCGCCGTTGACGACCAATGTCAATCCGATGCGAGCTGGCTGCTAGCTCTTGACCCAGGCTCCCACCCACCAGAGCCGCTCGTCCGGCGGGATCGAGAAGTTCTGGACCTTGCTGCTGACGCCCCAGATGTAGGTGTTCTGGTAGAGCGCCACGTCGACGTAATCGTCGTAGATCATCTTGTTCGCCTGCTTGGCGACGTCGAGACGTTTCGCCTGGTCGAGCGTGCCACGCTCCTGATCGAGCAGCTTGTCGAGATCGGGGTTTGAATAGCTCGGGTTGTACGACTGCTTGGTGTAGTACATCGAGTAGTAGGTGTTGTCATAATCGAGCGTCCAGCCACCCCAGCCGAACGGCACGATATTGCCGAGCTTGCCCGCGACGTAATCGTCGTAGTAGGTCGCCGAATCGTGCAACTCCACGCTCACGTCGAAGCCAACGGTGTTGAGCATGTCCTTGATGGCATCGGACATTTCCTTAGCCTGCGTGTCAGAGCCGATGACGTCGTAGGTGAGCTTCACCGGCGTCGACACGCCGGAATCGCTGAGCGCCTTCTTCGCCTTGTCCGGATCGAACGTATACGGCGCGATCTCCTCGTAACCGAAGGAGAAGGGGCTCTGCCAGACACCGACCGCCTTGGCATATCCGCCGAGGATGGTCGAGATGATGGTGTCGAGATCGATGGCGTGGGCAATTGCCATGCGCACGTTCTTGTTGTTGGTCGGTGCTTTGGAACAGTCGAGCCGCAGACCGGAGACGGTTGGGACGCCGATATCGACGACCGAGAGATTCGGATTTCCCTTGGCGGCGTCCGCCTGGCTGACGTTGAGCGTCAGGACATCGATCGAGCCGGCCAGGAACTCCGAAAGGCGCGTGTTGTCGTCCGGGATAATGCGGTAGGTCAGCTTCTGGATGAGCGGCTTCTGTTTGCCCCAGTAGCCGTCCCAGGCTTCCAGCGTCAGATGATCATCTTTCACGTATTCCGTCGTCTTGTACGGACCGGTGCCGGGCGAGGTGACGGTGCTGAATTTCTGGTCGTCCTTGATCGCGTCGACCGGGACGATCAGTCCGCCGTACCCGGCCAGTTTGGTGATCATCACCGGATCGACCGCGTTGAAATGGAAGCGAACGGTCTGATCGTCGACTACCTCGACCGATTCAATCGCCGTGTAATTGAACGTTTGCGGCGATTTGCTGGCGGGATCGAGGAGACGGGTGAAGGTCGCCTTGACGCTGTCGGCGCTGAACTTCTCGCCGTCGTGGAAGGTGACTCCGGTGCGCAGCTTCATTTCCAGCGTCTTGTCGTCGCTGTAGTTCCACGATTCGGCGAGTCCGTAGCCGTCCGATGGCGCGGGATTGCCATTCTTGCCGTCGTAGAGAACGAGATTCGTGTCGCGCCAGACGAGCGGGCTAAAGACGTTATCCGCCCAGCGACCGTTGTTCAGCGAGTAGGTATCGAGCGGATCGAGGCTGGTTGGGTCGAACTGCAGGGCGATCTTGAGTTCGCCGCTGGCTGAACCGGGCGGTGTGCCGCCACCGTTGACCAGCTTGGCAGTTCCCTTCGTGCTTCCCGACGCGGCGGGCGAGGCCGAATTGCTGGTCGACGCCGCAGTCGACGAACCGCTCGCCGCGGTGCTGCCACCGGAACTGCTGGCGGAGCTGGCGGAGCTGGCGGCCGGTGTCTTGTCACTCGAGCCGCCGCCGCAGGCGGCCAGGAGCGCCTGCACCGCCGCAAAGCCGGCTACGCCGCCGCTCATACGCAAGAAGTCACGGCGCGATACCTGCCGGCCAACGACGAAGAAACGGGGACTGTCCGCGGTCTCGCCGCCGGTCGCGGCGCTGTCCTTCTGGTGCTTCGCTCGTTTCATAAACTCCCCCTCGTTTCAAGATCCGAAATGATGAGCATGGAATCAGGTCAATTCGGCTCTCCGCTCCGACGCGACGCTCACCTCGCTCTCAGCATTTCCTCACACGCTCAAACCAACCGCGCACGACGCAGCGTCCGTCTGAACTCGGTCGACTTTACGCCACGAGCGCGACTCACCCGGCGGCCGGCCTGCGGCACGCAGAGTCGGTCCGAACCACGAGTCGCCGAAGGACTGATCCGCCCGGTCATCACCAAATGATCCGGCAAAACAAACGGTCGTGCTTTCTGAAAGAGCAGCTATTTCCAGTAAACCGAAGCCACTGTAGAGCCCAACGTCCGGGATGTCAAGGATAATTGGTCAGATGACCTGAACAATAGCCGTGCTCGTGGTCGTTCTGATCGTTTCGCTCCCAGCGCAGCCGAGCGGGCCCAATCGTGCTTGAAATCGCGGCGAGGCTCGGCCATGCTAAGCGGGCGGCCACGGGGTCTGCCAGGGTAAGTGGTAGCAGATGGGATTTCGATGGCGAAGAGCGTGGTCGGGGTCGATACCGGTGGGACGTTTACCGATTTCGTCGTGTCGGATGATGGCGTTTTGCGGGTACACAAGGTGCTCTCGACGCCCGGGAATCCGGCCGAGGCGATTCTGCGCGGGTTGCGTGAGCTGCACGTCGGCGACGACCTCGCGGCGCTGGTACACGGCTCGACCGTCGCGACCAACGCGGTGCTGGAACGCAAAGGTGTGCGCACCGGACTGATCACGACGGCCGGCTTTCGCGATGTGCTGGAGATCGGCCGGCAGACGCGCCCCAAACTCTATGCGTTGCGGGTCGAGCGCGAACCGCCGCTGGTGCCGCGTGACTTGCGCGTCGAGGTGCGTGAACGCTTGGACGAACGCGGCGCCGTGCTGACGTCGCTCGATCTGGATTCGATCGACGAGGCGATCGCGGTCTTGAAGCTGACCGAAGTCGACTCGGTCGCTGTCTGCCTCCTCTTCAGCTTCGCCAATCCGGCGCACGAGCAGGCGGTGGTCGCGGCGGCCCGGGCTGCCGGCTTCCATGTCTCGGCATCGAGCGAAGTGCTGCCGGAGTTTCGTGAATACGAGCGGACAAGCACGGTGGTGCTCAACGCCTACGTCGCGCCGATTATGGATCGCTATCTCGGTGAATTGGAGCGTTCGCTGCCGGGCGAGGCGCCGCTGCGCATTATGCAGTCGAACGGCGGTTCGATCTCTGCGGCGACGGCACGACGCGAAGCAGCCCGGACGCTCCTCTCCGGACCGGCGGCCGGCGTCGTTGGCGCGGCGTATGTCGCAGGCGCCTCCGGCTTCGAACATGCCATCACCTTCGACATGGGCGGCACTTCGACCGATGTGGCTTTGATCGACGGAGAATTGGCCGAAACCACCGACGGCAGCATCGGCGATTTCCCGACGCGCTTGCCGATGATCGACATTCACACCGTCGGGGCGGGTGGCGGCAGCATCGCCTGGTTCGATACGGGTGGCGCCTTGCGCGTCGGACCGCGCTCGGCCGGCGCCGATCCAGGTCCGGCCGCCTATGGCCGGGGCGGTGCGGAGCCGACCGTGACGGACGCCAATGTCGTCCTGGGTCGACTCATACCGGATGCCTTCCTCGGCGGCGGCATGTCGTTGCAGCTCGAGGCGGCGCGGGAAGCGGTAGGCCGGATCGCCGACCGGCTCGGCTCGACGGTCGAGGAAGCGGCGCTTGGTATGGTGCGCATCGCCAACGCAAATATGGAAGCCGCGATTCGCGTCATCTCGGTGGAGCGCGGCCACGATCCGCGACTCTTCACGCTGGTCGCGTTCGGTGGGGCGGGGCCGCTGCACGCCTGTGAGCTGGCGAGTGCGCTGCGCATCCCACGCGTGCTTGTGCCGTCGACGCCCGGTGTGCTTTCCGCTCTCGGGATGCTGGCGGCCGATATCCTCAAGGATTATGTGCGCACCGTCATGGTGGCGTCCGACGCGGCGGACGGTGTCGTTGAGCCGGTCTTCGCTGAACTGGACGCGCGCGGCCGGGGCGAGCTGGCGCTCGAAGGTTTGCCGCCGGAGCGCATTATCATTGAGCGTTATCTCGATCTGCGGTACGT
>JAICWZ010000429.1 GCA_025966355.1 Thermomicrobiaceae bacterium | reverse complement strand
GTCACGAAATCAGACAGCACTTTCTCGACTACTTCGCTGCCCGCGGCCATCGCATCGTGCGCAGCTCATCGCTCGTGCCCGCGAGCGACCCCACGCTGCTGTTCGCCAACGCCGGCATGAACCAGTTCAAGGATGTCTTCCTGGGACTGGAAAAGCGCGACTACTCGCGCGCCACCACATCGCAGAAATGCGTGCGCGCGGGTGGCAAGCATAACGACCTGGAAAACGTCGGCTACACCCGCCGCCATCACACCTTCTTCGAGATGCTGGGCAATTTCTCCTTCGGTGTGCAGAACGCTTCGACGTTGTCGAGATAGTTGTTGAGGAGCGTGCGCGCCGACTCTTCGAACGAGTAGACGAACGCCTTCTGCACTTCGCGCTTCGCCATCTCGTCGTATTCGCGCCGCGCCTCAGCGATCAGGTTGAGCAGGTGCTCGTGCTGGTCACGATCGATGCTGGTGTGCTGTTCCAGGCCGTCGCGCAACGAGCGGAGGGCGTCGATGGCGTTGACGCAGGTGACGCCGTCGCGCACCAGCGCGTTCGAGAGGCGATTGATGACGTAGCGTGGCGAGATGCCGTCCATCCCCTCGCGCACCGCTTCGTCCTGCAACTCGCGCACATCTTTCGGGGTGAAGCCCTCGACCGCCTGGCCGTCGTAGAGCTTCATCTTCTTGGTCAGGCTCATGCCCGACTTCTTGCTCTGCTCCAGCCGCGAGAGGACGGCAAAGGCGGCGGCCGTCTCCAGCGTGCCCGGCGCGATATGCACGTCGCGAATGGCGCTCTGCTTCAACAGCTTCTGGTAGATCTTGACTTCATCAGCCACCCGCAGGTTATAGGGAACCTTCACCAGAATGATGCGGTCTTGCAGCGCCTCGCTCTTCTTGTTGCCGACGAACGACGTGTATTCGTGCTCGTTGGTGTGACTGACGACGACTTCGTCGGCGTAGATCATCGAGAAGCGTCCGGTCTTGATGTTCTGCTCTTGCGAAAGCGTCAGCAGTACATAGAGGAAGCGCTCATCGGTCTTCAGCATTTCAATGAATTCGACCAGGCCGCGGTTGGCGATGTTCAGCTCGCCGTCGAAGCGATAGCCGCGCGGATCGGATTCGGTGCCGACCTCACCGATGGTAGACAGGTCGATACCGCCGACCAGTTCCGAGATGTCCTGCGATTTCGGATCGGACGGGGTGAAGGTACCGATGCCGACGCGGTGCTTTTCCGAGAAGGCGACGCGGACGATCGGGACATCTTCCTGCCGGCCAGTGAACGGCTTGCCCGGCTCGCTCCAGGGGTGATGTTCCTGCTCGGGATGTTCCAGCTGGTAGCGACACCAGGGGCACAATTCGCCCTCGACATAGACGCCGAATTCGCGGGTAATCTCGTCGCGCATCGACTCCGGCACGAGGTGAAGCGGCTCCTCGTGCATCGGGCAGCCACGGATGGCGTAGACCGCGCCGGTGTCGCTCCGGCTGTAGCGTTCCAGCCCGCGCTTGAGCATCGTGACGATCGTCGACTTGCCGCCGCCGACCGGACCCATCAGGAGGAGGATGCGCTTGCGAACTTCGAGCCGCTGAGCCGATGAGCGGAAATATTCAACGATCTGTTCCAGCGAGCGATCGATGCCGAAGATCTCGTCATCGAAGAATTTGTAGTGTGTGTGCCCGCTCTCACTCTCTTCGAGTCCCTGCTGCGCGATCATGCTGTAGATGCGCGCATGCGAGAGCTGCGCGATCATTGGAGTCTCCGATACCTTATCGAAGTACTCCGCGAAGGTTCCCTCCCACTCCAACTGCTGCTGCTCCGCGCGATAGACGCCGAGCCGTTCCATAAGATCCATGCGTTCCGATCCTTACGTTCAATACGCCTGCCGTTACGCTCTTATCACCGCGCCGACGATCACGTTGCTGTTGGAACGTCTCCGGGCGATAACTGTCTGACTACCGTGAGGAACGGTACATACGACAAACTACGATCTTTCCACCGCCCCACGTCGTACTGACTGGGCGATCGAAGAGACCAGCGTCCCCGATCAATGTCCATCTGCGGTTGCGTGTGGAATCTGAGGTGTCTCGACGCGCCTAGGCCGCGTCATCGAGACCGTGCGATCGTCAATCTGTTCGAACGTGACGTACGTTCATCGAACGATCGCGTGCTGCTGGGATCTCGGCCTGCCTACAGCCGCTGCCCCAACACTGTCTTGTGCGTCGGATCTGACATTGCATCAACTCCCCCTACGGCCGGGCGCCGGGTGGGCTGGCTGAACGGAAGATGCTCAACCATGGGTACCGAACTTGAAACGCTGTTGACCACGGAAACCAAAACCGGGAACCACCTCGCGCTGGGAACGGATTGGTCGTCTTACGATTGAGATCTCACGTGATCGTGGCGACCGGATCGCGTCTGTCCCGTTCCGTGTGTTGCATTAACGTACGCACTTGACATAGGTTTCGGTTCTGATCATACCAGCTTCATGGTGTTAATGCAACGTACGTTCGCGGGTAAAGCGCGATTTCTTCTCCGCCTCTCGAGCCTGCCGCTAAATACTGTACGGCACCGCTCACCTCACGCAATTTCACCTGACAACAATGCTACCGGAGAACGAAGCGAGGGCTACTGAACGCTCCTGTGAAGACGTACC
>JAICWZ010000524.1 GCA_025966355.1 Thermomicrobiaceae bacterium | reverse complement strand
GGCAGGTTGTCGGAGGTCGCGTCTCCGGCCGCCATGACGAACTCGTTGAGCGTCCAGGTGCCGGTGTGCGGGAACATCGCTTCTTTCGTGTACTTGGTCATGGTGTACATCAGGCAGAGCGCGTCGATGGCGCCGGGACAGCGCGCGGCGGCGTGCGAACCGCTTGACGGCATCATGCGCGAATCGACCCAGTTTTCGGGATTGAGCGTCTCGAAGGTGAAGACGGCGCTCCAGTAGGAGCCGCACTGCGTATCCCAGACAGCCGTATTCTCGGCGTGCGGATGATAGGCGATGAAGGCGTCGCAGCCGTCGAAATAGCCTTTGGCGGCATGGACCGGCTTCGAGCCACAGACCTTCTCGGCCGGTTCACCAAAGAGCTTCAGCGTTCCCTTCAGGCCGAACTGCTCCATGGCCGCTTTGGTTGCGAGGATGCCGGTCAGCGCGGAGCTGCCGAGCATCGAGTGCGGGTCGGTGTGTCCAGCCGTCCAGGGATGCAGCCCCGCACGCGGTTTGCGCTCCGGCACGACCTCTTGCGAATTGCCGGGGACCGCGTCGTATTCGGCATAGGTGCCGAGCACCGGCTTGCCCTCTCCCCAGGTCGCCACGAAGGCGGTCGGCATATCGCCGGAGCCTTCTTTGACCTCAAAGCCTTCGGCGCGCAGCAGATCGACATACTCTTTGGCCGAGCGATATTCGCGCCAGGCTGGCTCGGCATACTCCCAGATGCGCTTGTTGAAGGCCGATATCCGCTCGCTGTTCGAGTCGACCCAATCGTGCGCGAACTGTTTTTCCTGGTATTGCTCTGCCATGACCGACGCCCCTTTCGCTTGCGACCACGGAGAAATCCGCGATTACCGGACCTACGCCTGTACATGTGACTGTATTCCACGCTAGGCGACGAGGTTCGCGATGTCAAGCGGGCATGAGAGTGTCGCAGCTCGGCGCTTGCTTGACAATCAATTTGCACGTTGCTAACGTGAAGGACGAGAACCGCAATGCAATCGAATCGACGCGCCGCCCGTTGGACGAGATCCCGTTCGACATCGCGGAAGATTCGGAGGCCGCCGTTGGCAAACCCGCCGCGTCATCATACTCATCATCGCCTGTGCCCTGGCCGGAGTCCTGCTGTCGCCGACCAATCGCCATCCGCTGTGCCGAACTAAGACCTCACCGCGACCGGTGGGCGATGCCCGCTCGGGCGCATGCCGTTGCAGCCGTAGGACGAAGGGCAAAGAGGAACGATGGTGAACGAGAAGGTCACCGAGGCGATGGTTCCCACCGGAACGGGTCAACCGAATCGATCGGGCGCCTCAGTGACGCTGGAGAAGCTCGATAAGCGCTTCAACACGGTCGTCGCGGTTGATGACGTCACGCTGGCGATCGAGCCGGGTGAGTTCATCACGCTGCTCGGGCCGAGTGGCTCGGGCAAGACGACGACGCTGATGATGATCGCCGGCTTCGAGATCCCGACGGCTGGTGAGATCTATATTGATGGAACACCGATCGTCACCACACCGCCGCACCGGCGCAATATCGGCATGGTCTTCCAGAATTACGCGCTCTTCCCGCACATGACGGTCGCCGAGAATATCGCCTTCCCGTTGAAGCAGCGCAAGGTGCCGAAGGCGAGCATCACCCAAAGGGTGGCCGGCGTGCTCGAAATCGTCTCGTTGCCCGGCTACGAGGGGCGCTATCCACGGCAGCTCTCGGGTGGTCAGCAACAGCGGATCGCGCTGGCGCGCGCCATCGTCTTTAACCCGCGCGTATTGCTCATGGACGAGCCGCTGGGCGCGCTCGATAAGAAGCTGCGCGAGAACCTGCAACTTGAAATTCGCCGCCTGCACGAAGAGCTCGGCATCACGTTCATCTACGTGACGCACGACCAAGAAGAGGCACTGGTGATGTCGGACCGCATCGCGGTCATGAACCAGGGTCGGATCGAACAGCTCGGCAGTCCGATCGATCTCTACGACCGGCCGAACAGCCGCTTCGTTGCCGAGTTTATCGGTGAATCGAACTTCCTCGAAGGGAACGCGCTGGATGGTGGCGATCATGTCAATCCGGTGCGTGTCGGAGATGAAGTGATCT
>JAICWZ010000451.1 GCA_025966355.1 Thermomicrobiaceae bacterium | reverse complement strand
GGCCGCTTCTTCCCCGCCCGGCCGCTCGATGTCGACGCGGACTTTGCGGACACGGTTACCGTTCACGTCGACGACTTCGAGTCGGAGCGGCCCGGCAGTGACGACATCGCCCGTCAGAGGGATACGGCCGAGCAGGTAGCTGATCAGCCCACCGACGGACTCCGCTTCGAATTCCAGATTCAGTTCGTCGCGGTCGAGTTCCAGCCGATCGAGCAGATCATCGATCGGCACGCGGCCGTCAACGTCCAGCTGATCCGGCCCGACGAACTGAAATGGCTCATAGCCCGGATCGAACTCGTCGGCAATCTCACCCACCAGCTCTTCGATGACGTCTTCCAGCGTCACCAGACCGGCGACGCCGCCGAACTCGTCGATGACGACCGCGATCTGCGTCCGGCGCGTTTGCAACTCCGAGAGGAGTTCGTCGATCGGCTTCGATTCGGGCACGAAATACGCCGGACGCATGATATCGGACGCCGTTACCGGCGATCCGTCGCCGGTTTTGAGCAGGACGCGGAAGACATCCTTGACGTGCAGGATGCCGATCACGTCGTCGAGCGTCTCACGATAAACCGGCATGCGCGAAAAGCCCGTGGCGAAAAAACGATCGACCACATCGTGCAGCGGCGTGGCGCCTTCGACGGCCCCGACATCGACGCGCGGCACCATGACGCTGCGCGCCACCGTATCGCCAAATTCGAACGCCTCCTCGATCAGATCAGCGTCGGTCGCTTCGACGATCCCTTCATCCTCGGCGGTACCAAGCATCGCGAGCAGTTCATCGCGCGTGACACTCGGCAGCGATGCCCGCGCATCGACACCGAAAAGGCGGAGCGTGAGGTTGGTCGCGTAGGTTAGAACGAGCGCCAGCGGCCGGGTGAACTTCGCCACGACTTCGACCGGCCCGGAAATGCGCATCGCTACCGACTCCGCCTGGTGCACCGCGATCGTCTTCGGAATCAACTCTCCGAAGACGATGCTGATGAACGAGAGGATGGCGGTACCGGCGATCAGCGCGATCGCCTCGGAATTGTTCTGGACCAGGTTGAGCGGAACGACATCAAGCCAGCCGGTGAAGACGTTGACGAGGCTGACGGCGCCCACCGCCGAGGTGAAGAACGCCGCCAGCGTCATACCGACCTGCACGGTTGCCAGAAAGCGGCTCGGCGTTTCAGCCAAACCGAGCGCGCGCCGCGCCCCACTGTTGCCCTCTTCCGACAGCAGGCGCAGCCATGGTTTGCGGGCCGAGACGATCGACATTTCCGAGGCGGCCAGGAAGGCGTTGAAGAGCACCAGAATAACGATAATGATGATCTGAAGGGTCAGCAAAGAGACCTCACTTTATCGACTTCACCCGGGAGCAGTCGACTGCATACGTGTACGGGCTACCGTGACGGCGGCTCACCCGATGAGCCGATTTCGATTCCGGCGATCCGCTCCAACGGCTTCACCAGCGCCACGATATCTTCGTCGCCCAGGCCGAGCGCGACGCTCTCGCGATACACCTCGCGCGCCTCCGACGCCAACAGCAATCGCACGTTCAGTTCCCGCCCGAGATCGGTGATCAAATCGAGATCTTTCAACATGATGCGCATCGGCGCGCCTTCGTCAAAGCGTCGCTTGAGCAGAAACGGCATCGAACGATTGAACATCGTACTTCCGCCGAAGCTCGTCTTGATCACGTCGAACAGGATTTGCGGGTCGGCCCCGGCACGTGCGCCAAGCACGATCGCTTCGGCCACGGCTGCCGTATTCACCGACGTCAGATGCTGGTTGACGAGCTTCACCACGCTCCCGGCGCCCGATGGGCCGACGTGGTGGATGTTTGTTCCCATCGCCTGAAACGCCGGGAGCACCCGCTGGAAATCCGCCTCGTCGCCGCCCGCCATGATCGTCAACGTCGCGGCTTCGGCGCCGGCCGGTCCGCCGCTGATCGGCGCATCGAGGAAGCCGGCCCCGCGTGCGTTCGCTTCGGCGCAGATCGCGCGGCTCAACGCCGGTGAGACGGTTGAGCAATCGACCAGCGTCAATCCGGATCGCGCCGCGCCCAGCAGCCCATCCGCACCACGATAGACCGCATCGACCGTCGCCACCGACGGCAGGCAGGTGAACACGACATCCGCGTTCCGCGCTACCTCCGCGGCCGATTTCGCCGCGACCGCGCCTTCAGCCACCAGCCGCTCAACGTTTTCGCGACTTCGGTTCTGCACCGTCACCGCGAATCCGGCTCGCAACAGGTTCCGCGTCATCGGGAAGCCCATATGGCCGAGCCCGATAAATCCCAGCTTCATATCGCGCCCTTTCTCAAGAGCCAAACCACGTGAAGCGCGTACCTTCGCGTCCGATTAGCGCCGCGCCTACGATAATCCCTCATGCCACCAAACCATGATGCACGGCTCGCAGGCGATCGGCAACAGCAGCGCGGGAACGGTGGTGGTGATCGATTGGCTTCGGTGGCTCCCGACGCTCAGCCCGGCGGTTTAGCG
>JAICWZ010000010.1 GCA_025966355.1 Thermomicrobiaceae bacterium | reverse complement strand
CGAGAACCAGCACCACAAAGACGACAACGAGAAGCTTGAGTCCGTTCACGACGTTGAGCCGATTCCGCGCCAGCTCCGTGCTTGCCCGGCTTCACGCGTAACCGGTCGCCCGCCCGGAACGCCGGTGGACATCAGGATCTCGCGGATGACCATGCGGCCATCTACATTTTTCATACGTGCGGCCGGGCTGACGATGACACGATGTGCCAGCGTCGGACTGGCCAGCGCCTTGATATCGTCCGGGATCACGTAGTCGCGACCGGCCATCGCGGCCCAGGCGCGCGCCGTGTTGTACAGCGCCAGGCTGCCGCGCGGACCCGCACCGAGATAAACGTCGTCGTGATTCCGCGTCGCCTCGACGATTGAGACGATGTACTCCTTGAGCGTGTCGTCGACGTGGACCTGACGCACGGCTTGTTGCGCTTCGATCAGATCCTCGGCGCCGACCGCTTGCTCCAATTGCTCGATCGGGTGCTGGAAGTGTTGCCGGTTGAGCACTTCGATCTCGCCGGCGTGGCCAGGGTAGCCGAGCGAGATGCGAATCAGGAACCGGTCAAGCTGCGCTTCCGGCAGCGGGAACGTGCCCTCATACTCAATCGGGTTTTCGGTCGCCAGCACTATGAACGGGGTTGGCAATGTGTGCGTCACCCCGTCGACCGTCACCTGGCCCTCTTCCATCGCTTCGAGCAGCGCCGACTGCGTTTTCGGCGTTGCGCGATTGATTTCATCGGCCAACACGATCTGCGCCACGATCGGGCCCGGTCGATATTCAAATTGCGAGGTCTGTTGGTTAAAGACGCTGACGCCCGTGACGTCGCTCGGGAGAAGGTCTGGTGTGAACTGAATCCGTTTGAAGACGCAGCCGATGCTGCGCGCGATCGCTTTCGCGAGCATCGTCTTACCGACGCCCGGAACGTCTTCGACGAGGACATGGCCGCGACAGAGCAACGAGACCAGCACGAGCTGGACCTCCTGGCGCTTGCCGACAATGACCGTCTCGACGTTGCGTACGATGCGTTCAGATAACGCCTCGGCGGTGGCCATAACGCTCCCTTCCCGCCGTGGGGGGAACCACCGCTCGCCTCAACGAGGGGTGTGTCCACCGCGGCTCATTGCACAGTGGTTGGTACCCTGATCGGACGCCCTACCCGCGCCTGTGGATCGAACTGGGTAGGAGTGCACGAGATCATTGGTTGATGTACACCTAGCGCGCTGCGACAGAACAACTCGGCTTTTCCTTGATTATATCAAGCTCATCCATGTTCGTTGGCCCTTCACCCCTACCTTACGTCGCCCTGAGGCGTTCGGATGCCTGGAAAGTTTATCACCAGCAAGAGCCGCCATGGGCGTCAAGACGAATTCATTGGACTTGTTGGATCGCACCGCAGGATCGGCCGAACCGATGTTCGCGGGAGCGACCGGTCTACGAGCGGCTGTGCGGCTATAATTCGTACGTGCTGAGAGGAGCCTGAACGAATGACGTCTGACAACGAGCACGCCGGACGCTCGATCATGCTGGTCGACGGTTATGGACTGGCCTTCCGTGCGTTCCATGCGCTTCCTGAGACCCTGTCGACCGCGAGCGGAGAATTGACGAACGCCGTGTTTGGCTTTACGTCGATGCTTCTTGACGCACTGCGTGAGCATCAACCGGATTGTGTCATCGTGAGCTTCGATGTCGGACGCACCTTCCGGCACGACTCGTTCGATGGCTACAAAGCACAACGCGCGCCGATGCCGGACACGATGCGCGGGCAGATGGATCGCATCTTCCACATGCTCGAAGTCCTGAATATCCCAATCTACACCAAGGAAGGCTTCGAGGCCGACGACGTCATCGGCACGCTCTCGCGTCGAGCCGCCGGCATGGGAATGCATGTCTACATCGTCACCGGCGACAGCGACTTGCTGCAACTCGTCGACGGCGATGTCAAGATCGTCCTTCCCGGTCGCCAGCGCTTCGGCGAATACCGTGTCTACGATCGCGCGGCCGTGATCGATCGCTATAAATTCGACCCGGAGCGCATTCCGGAATACAAGGCGCTCGTCGGCGATACGTCTGACAACATCCCGGGAGTGCCGGGCGTCGGCGCGAAGACCGCCACGAACCTGATCCAGACGTACCCGTCGATTGAGGCGATGCTCGAACACATCGATGAGATCTCGCCCACCCGCGCCCGAAATTCGCTCAAAGAGAATATCGATCAGGCGCTCGAAGGACGACGACTGGCGACGATCGTGCAGGATGTCGATGTCGATCTGGATCTCGATAACTGCGTCTGGGGCACGTTCGATCGCAATACGGTTATCGATCTCTTCCGTTTGCTCGAATTCCGCACGCTTGTCAACAAGCTGCCCGATCCAGTTCAGACCCAGGTTGTGGTCGAGCCACCACCGCATGTCGAGGCGATCCGAACGGCCGTCACGACGGTTGACCAGCTCTCCGCCCTGGTCGAGGAAATGACGTCCTCAGATGCGATCGCGCTCGACGTCGAAACAACCGGACTCGATCCGATGCGCGTCGATCTGGTCGGCATCGCTATCGCCACGTCACCCGCGAAGAGCTATTACATCCCGCTCCGACATCTCAGCCACGACGGACTGCTCGACGAAGCGGAAGTGCGCGCCGCGCTCTCGCCCGTTTTTGAGCGCGAGACGCCGGCCATTTATGCCCACAACGGTAAGTACGACGCGGTTGTCATGGAGCAAGCCGGTTACCCTCGTC
Source organism: Thermomicrobiaceae bacterium (assembly GCA_025966355.1). Lineage (GTDB taxonomy): Bacteria > Chloroflexota > Chloroflexia > Thermomicrobiales > Thermomicrobiaceae > CALAGB01. The sequence goes on along the minus strand of JAICWZ010000010.1, from coordinate 11,213 downwards.
CGCACATCGACTTCGACTCGATGATCGCCGCCTACTTACTCGGTGAATCCTCACTCGGGCTAAAGGATCTCGCCTTCAAGCGACTCGGCATCGAGATGACGGAAATCACCGAGCTCATCGGTCGCGGCCGCGCCCAGCTCACGATGGACCAAACCGATGTGCTGGCGACGACGGATTATGCCTGCGCCGACGTTGAAGCGACCTATCAACTGGTCGAATTGCTGAGGCCGGAACTGGCCGCGCAGCAACAAACCGATCTCTTCAATACGATTGAAATCCCGTTGATCGACGTACTGATGGATATGGAAGAGACCGGAATCGCGGTCGACGTCGAGCTGCTTGATACACTCTCGATCCAACTCGCCGGCCAGATCGGAGAGCTTGAGGCCGAGATCTACCGGCTGGCTGGCGGTGAATTCAACATCAACTCGACCAAACAGTTGGGCAAGATCCTCTTTGAAGATCTCAGCCTGCCGACCGGCCGCCGCACCAAAACCGGCTATTCGGTCAGCCAGGATGTGCTGGAAGGTCTGCGGGAGTCGCATCCGATGGTGAGCGATATCCTCGAATATCGCCAGCTGCTCAAACTCAAATCAACCTACGTCGATGCGCTCCCCGCGCAGGTCAACCCGCGCACCGGTCGCATCCACACCTCGTATAACCAGACGATCGCGGCGACCGGCCGGCTCAGCTCGACCGATCCGAACCTGCAAAACATTCCGGTGCGTACCGGCGTCGGCCGCGGAGTGCGTCGCGCCTTCATCGCCGATAACCGCCCCGATCGACGACCGTGGGACGAAGAAGCAGTCTTCCTCTCGGCCGATTACAGTCAGATCGAGCTTCGACTGATGGCGCATCTGAGCGAAGATGAGATGCTCGTCACCGCCTTCCGCGAGGGCCAGGATATTCACTCCGCGACGGCGGCCGATGTCTTTGGTGTCGAACTGAAGGATGTGACTTCCGACATGCGCCGCGTCGCCAAGACGGTGAACTTCGGCATCATGTACGGTATGCAAGCTTTCGGCCTCTCGCGCGACACCGGTATGAGCCGGCAGGACGCCCAGGACTTCATCAATCGGTACATGGCGCGGCTGCCCGGCGTGCGCGAGTTTTTGGATCGAACCAAGCAAGAAGCCGCCAGCAAGGGCTACGTCGAAAGCATGTTCGGCCGGCGGCGCTACGTGCCTGAGATCACTTCATCGAACTTCAATGTCCGGCTCGGTGCGGAACGCATCGCGATCAACATGCCGTTGCAGGGCTCGGCGGCCGACATCATGAAAATGGCGATGATTCAGGTGCATCATGCGTTGAAGGAACAGGGCTTCCGAGGTCGGATCTTGCTGCAAGTCCACGACGAGTTGCTCTTCGAACTGCCTCGTTCGGAAATCGAGCCGCTGGGCGAACTGGCAGCGACGATCATGGAGCAGGTCGTCGAGTTGCGCGTTCCGCTCGGTGTCGAGCGCTCAGTTGGGCTCAACTGGGACCAACTAGAGCCGGTCTAACTCAAGCTTGGTGACATCACATTGTATGGTGTGTACGCAGCGCGTAGAATAGATGTGGAAGTTGGTTCGATGTCCAGTCAAGGAGGTTGGGCAGGATGCCCATCTACGAATACGCGTGTGAGTCATGTGGACATCACTTCGATGTGAAACAGCGATTCAGTGACGACCCGATAATGATCTGCCCTGATTGCGGTCAGCCGGTGCACCGTGTGCTCCATCCCGCCGGAATCATTTTCAAAGGATCGGGTTTTTATATCAACGATAGCAAGAAGACAACCAGTTCCGCTGTTCCGAACGGGAAGTCTGAGAGCAACGGCCATTCGGATTCGCCGAGCGAATCGACGTCAACGAATGTCCCCAAGACGGACTCGGCAAAGGCAACGGTCGGCACCGCCAGCACGGAGTAATGGTGAACAGATTAAGGTCCGTTCAGCCGATAACAGTACGAGCGTTGTGCTCCTGTCTTGAGGGGGTGCGGCCGCGGTCGGCATCCCCGTTGCGACGCATGCACAGGAGCACGCGAACGCTGTCTCGATTCGTCGGTTAGTCATCCACTCGAGCGACCGTCGCGACCAATCTCACCCGAACGTCAGAGCGCGTGCTCCAATCATGAAAGCCATTCGGCCGGGTTGTTGACCAACGGCAATCCGCCATTCGAGGAGCATGAGAATGACGCTACAGATCTCTGACACACTTACCGGCCAGAAGAAACCCTTTGTGCCGCTCGAAGCGGGCAAGGTGCGCATGTACGTCTGCGGACCGACCGTCTATGCCGACGCGCACATCGGTCATGCCATGTCGGCCATCGTCTTCGACGTGATCCGGCGCTATCTGGAGTTCTCCGGCTACGACGTCAACCACGTGCAGAACTTCACCGACGTCGATGACAAGATCATCCAGCGCGCCGCAACGCTCGGCATTTCGCCCGACGAACTGGCTCAACGAATGATCGACGACTGGCATGAGGAAACCGCAGAGTTGAACATCCTGCCGGCCAGCCACTATCCGCGAGCCACACTCGAAATGGCGACGATTCTCTCGATGATCGAAGGGTTGATCGCGGAGGGTAACGCCTACGCCGTTCCCGGCGGCGACGTCTACTATCGCGTGGGATCGTTCGAAGGCTACGGTAAGCTGTCCCATCGCGATGTTGAACAGATGATGCCGGGCGCGCGGATCGACGTCGATCCGGATAAAGAAGACGCGATGGACTTCGTCCTCTGGAAGCGCGCCAAACCGGGCGAACCGTCCTGGGAGAGCCCGTGGGGCCCCGGTCGCCCCGGCTGGCACATCGAGTGCAGCGCCATGATCTACAACCATCTCGGCGGCCGCATCGATATCCATGGCGGCGGCGCCGATCTCATCTTCCCGCACCACGAGAACGAGATCGCGCAGTCTGAAGCGTTCACGCATCACCCGCCGATGGCGAACTTCTGGGTGCACAACGGCCTGCTCCAACTCGGCGGCGAAAAGATGAGCAAGTCGATCGGAAATCTCGTCAGTATCCACCAGCTCCTGGAGGCAGGCGACGGCCAGGCGTTTCGCTTTCTCGTCCTCAACTCCCACTATCGCAACCCGCTCGTCTTCAACGACGAGACGCTCGAATCGGCACGTCGTGGCCTGACCCGCATGGCAACGGCTGTGCGCGACTTCGAGCCGGGGAGCGAACCAAGCGAGCCACCAAAGCATGCCCTCACCGAGATGGCCCAGCATGCGGAAGTGAGCTTCCGTCAGGCGATGGATGACGACTTCAACACGCCTGTCGCGCTCGCCGCGCTCTTCGAACTGGCACGCGCGATCAATCGCGAGGAAGATGCGGGCGCTCCGTCCGAGGCGATCAAGTGGGCACAAGCGACGCTCGTTAAACTCGCCGGCGTCCTTGGTCTGACGTTGCTCGAAGACGATGACGCGGCGCACGGCGACATCGCGCCGTTTGTCGATCTGCTCCTGGACGTGCGCCGCCAGCTGCGGGAACGCAAGCAATGGGACCTGGCGGATTCGATCCGCGATCAGCTGGAAGCGCTCGGATTGCGACTCGAAGATACACCTGCCGGCACTGAATGGCGGAAGGGGTAGCAATGCCGCGGGCCACGCGCAGCGAATTTCTCTACGGACGAAACGCGGTCATCGAGGCGCTGCGTGGCGCTCGCACGCATCAGAAGCTGTATGTCGCCGATGGCGCCGAGCGCCAGGAGCGAGTCGAGACGCTCCTGGCCGACGCCCGAACCGCGAAGGTTCCAACCATCCGCCTACGCGTCACTGAGCTGGAGCGATTGGCCGGCTCGGTCAATCGTCAGGGGGTCGTCCTCGAAACCAGTGGCTATCCATACGTGTCGCTATCCACGATACTCGAAAATCCGCAACGACGCCCGATCGTGATTCTCGATCACGTTCAGGACCCGCAGAATCTCGGGACGCTTTTTCGCACCGCGGAAGCAATTGGCGTCGCCGGATTCATTTTGCCTGACCGGCGCGCCGCGAGCGTGACGCCTGCCGTGGTGAACGCGTCGGCCGGCGCTGTCGAGCACCTGGCGGTCGCGCAGGTAACCAATCTTTCACGAGCAGCCGAGGCGAGCAAGGAAGCGGGCTACTGGATCACCGCGATGGAGTCATCACCGCAGGCCCACACCCTCTTCACTGCGGATATTCCCGAACCGACCGCGTTATTAATCGGTTCGGAAGGTCGCGGCATCGGCTCCGCGCTGATCGCCCACTGCGATGCTTTTGTCGATCTTCCGATGAACGGACGAATCGAATCGCTCAATGCCGCCGTCGCCGGGTCGATCGCACTTTACGAACTGCTTCGACGCCGGACGTGCCAATCCTAACCGTGGTATCGGCGTCGTTTCGCGGACCCGCGGCTGGCGGTGTAGTATTATTGCGGGAACCGGCGTTCGTGCATGCGAACGCCAATTTTGGCGCCGGTGAAACCAACTGTGACGGCCGGCGAAGCAAACAAGAAAGGCAATCACAGAATGAAGGTCATCCTCAGCCAGGATGTGCCCAAGCTCGGGGACGCCGGCACCATTCAAACGGTCAAAGATGGTTTTGCGCGCAATTACCTCATTCCGCAGGGATTGGCAACGGAAGCGACCGTTGGCGCGCGCAAGAATGCCGAGCAGCGCCTGCACTCGATTCAGCGCAAAGTTGAGCGTGAAGAAGAAGCGCAGAAGTCACTGGCCGAAACGCTCAATGGCATGCGCATCGCCATTACCGCGCGCGTCGGTGAGCAGGGTCGCCTTTTCGGTTCGATCACATCCGCCGACATCGCAGAAAAGGTTTCGGCCGCGGTCGGGCAGGAAATCGATCGTCGCAAAGTCTTGCTCGACGAGCCGATTCGTTCGGTCGGGGATCATCAGGTAACGGTGCATCTGGTTGGTAAGCTCCGGCCGGTCGTCACGGTTGCCGTCGCCGGCGAGCAGGTCGAAGAGCCGGTCGTTGAAGCGGATTCCGGACTGATTGTTGAACCTGTATCCGACGACGAGACAGAGGACCTAACCGAAGCATAATCCGGCAATCCAGGGGACCGAGCCAATGGTCGAAACGCTTGAAAAGCTTCCACCCAGCAATCTGGAGGCTGAGCAATCAGTCCTCGGAAGCTTGCTGATCGACCGCGATGCGGTGATCCGTATCGCCTCGTTCCTCAAACCGGGCGATTTCTACAGTGGCGGCAACGGGCTGATTTATGAGGCGATCCTCGATCTCTACAATCGCCGCGTGCCGCCCGATTTCGTCACCGTCGTTGACGAACTCACGCGCCGCGAGCGACTGCAAGATGTCGGGGGCGTCTCCTATCTCACGGATCTGATCAACACCGTCCCGACCGCCGTACATATCGAGTACTACGGACGAATCGTCGAACGCACGGCGACGCTGCGACGCCTGATCGATGCCGGTGCCTCGATTATCAACATCGGGTACGACGATTCGATCGAGGTCGAAGAGGCGCTCGATCGATCTGAGCGCGCCATTTTCGGCGTTTCGCAACTGCGTACGGTGCGCGACTTCGTCGGCATCGGCGAAGTGCTCGAAACATATTTCGACAAGCTCGATACGATTCAGCAACATCGTGGCGATGTCGTTGGTGTGCCGACCGGGTACGCCGACATGGACAAACTGACCGGCGGATTCCAGCGCTCCGACCTCATCATCCTGGCGGCCCGCCCATCGGTCGGCAAGTCGGCGTTGCAACTCGGCATCACGCACAATGCGGCGGTTAAGCATGGCAAGACGGTCGGCATCTTCAGCCTCGAAATGTCGGCCGAACAGCTGGTGCAGCGCTTGCTCTCGATGGAGACCGGCGTCGATTCGCATCGCCTGCGCATGGGACTGATCGACGACAGCGAATGGGATCAGATCTCGCGCGCCTTCGGCCGGCTCGCCGAAGCGAACGTCTATATTGATGACACGCCCGGCATCTCGATCATGGAGGTGCGAAGCAAAGCACGACGGCTGTTCGCTGAACGCGGTCTCGATCTCATCATCGTCGACTACCTCCAACTCCTCTCCGGGCGGCGCACAGAAAACCGCGTGCAGGAGATTTCGGAAATCTCGCGCAGCCTCAAGGGATTGGCCCGAGAACTGAACATTCCCGTGCTCGCCCTCTCTCAGCTCTCACGTGCCGTCGAAAGCCGCACCGACCACCGCCCGATGCTGTCGGACTTGAGAGAAAGCGGCAGCATCGAGCAGGATGCCGATATAGTAATGTTTATTTATCGAGAAGAAGTTTACGATAAGGAGACGGAGAAGAAGGGGCTCGCGGAGGTCATTATTGCCAAGCATCGCAACGGCCCAGTCGGAACCGTGAACCTGCGCTTCTTCGAACGAACCGCGCGTTTTGCCGATCTCGAGCTCTATCTCGAGCCGCCGGGATAGTACCTTCCTTCCGATTTGGGGACAAATGAACCGTCAACGATCTGAGCGGGATCAGCCGATCTCTGTACCGCGTTCATTCTTTGAACGGCATCTCACGCGTATTCGCGACATCGCCGCGCTCAAGGTGCTGCTGACGATCTACGAGCGCGTGTCAACGCTGGATGAGGCCGAGCAATTCGTGGCCGAAGAAGAGCTCTTCGCGGATCGCGGCTTACTCGACGGCTTGCGCTGGTCGGCGACGACGCGACCGCCGCTCGGTGAGATTCGGCGCGGGATCGACCTGCTCGTCGCGCACGATGCGGTCGTACGCGTCTGCGTCGAAGAAGGTGATCATAGCTCGTACTGGCTCATGCCGAAGGAGCCGGACAACGTGACGCGCCTCAATGCCATCATCCACGGTGAAACTCAGTTTCCGTTTCGCTCGTCGCCGGCGGTCGTTCAGCCACGCGTCGCCATCGAACGCCCGAACGTCTTTCGACTGTACGAACAGAATATCGGTATGCTTACACCGTTGATCGCTGATCAGTTGATCGAAGCGATCGAGCTGTATCCCGAGCGCTGGATTGAAGACGCGATCGGTGAAGCAGTAAGCTTGAATCGTCGCAACTGGCGTTATATTCAGCGAATATTGCAACGTTGGGAAACCGAGGGCCGCGGGGATGAAACAGATCGGCGAAATCAAGGCGCTTCAGGATTCGTCCAGCCCGAGAAATACCTCCACGGTAAGTACTCCTCCCTCTTCCGACGGGGGGACTAGCTGTCCGGTTTGCGGCGGTGCGGGCTTCTACCGGCTCGACGTGCCGATCAATCACCCACTCTTCGGTAAAGCGATTGATTGCGATTGCCGCCGAAGCGCCATTGCGGCACGTCGCAGCCAGGACTATGGCGAACTCAGCGGCCTCGGCATTCTCGAAGACTGGACGTTCGAGACGTTCGATAACAATGTCCCGGGCGTACGACGAGCGTTTGAAATTTGCCTCGAATATGCCCAGAATCCCGATGGATGGCTCATGCTGACCGGCTCCTTCGGCTGCGGCAAGACGCATCTGGCCGCGGCGATCGCGAATTATGTCGCGCAGAGCCAGATCACCTTTCCGCTGTTCACGGTCGTTCCCGATCTGCTCGACTACTTGCGCGCGGCCTTCGCGCCCGATCAGGGACTTTCATACGGCAATCGATTCAATGAGATTCGCGATGCCAGCTTGCTGGTGCTCGATGATCTCGGCACCGAGAACTCGACGCCCTGGGCGACCGAAAAGCTCTTTCAGATCATCAACTACCGCTACAACCAGCGGCGAGCTACCATCATCACGACGAATCGCGACCTCGACCGGCTGGATCCGCGTATCGCCTCACGCATCAAGGACAGCGCCATCTGCACGCACCTCTATATCGAAGCGAAGGATTATCGCGAGCGACGATCGCGCATGACCCGCTTACGCTAGACCGGCGCCGGCGATTCGCCGCAATCCGCCTGACCGACGGCGGTTCCTCCCACATTTCCCGAACTTTGGTACTATCTCGGCACCCTGAGCGAGTTCGTATACTCAAGTCAACCTGAGTAGACGTCCGCATAGTCGTATGGCGCGGGCAACGTCAGGAAGACTGACAACGGGCGGGCGGACGCTACCGCCATCACGCGAGGGCTGCAGATGCCGAATTCAGCGACGCGGGCGATCGCAAATCGAATCGGTTTTCCCAGCGACGACGATGTATCGGCTCTTTCGTCGCTGCCGGATCAAGCCCCCGTTGAAGCGTCTCCACGACGGCAGCTCGGCGTGTTCGTTGCCGATCAACCCCTGGCCAGCTTCTATCCCATCCCGAGCAGCATCGCGCGAATCGTCATGGACGCCGATCGCGAAATCGCTGGTGGGCGACTCGAAAGCGCGCTCGATTTGACGCTCCTGGCCGAGATCGAAGCGCCGGGCTGCATCGGGCTCTTCGTCCGGCAGGCCGAACTCTTGCTCGCCACTGGTCGGCCGGACTCCGCCACGCACATCGTTTCGGGTATCAAGACGTCGACCGATGCCGGCGACGGATCGTCCCTCATGGTCGAAATCGAGCGCATCCTGATGCACGCGCGACCGACCGATGAGAGCGTCATACAACTGGCACGCTCGGCGCTGGCGGCCCGGCGGATCGACCTCATCGATCGCTACATGCCGGCGGCGATCGAGGCCGCGACGTTGCAAACAGACGCCCACCTGGCGGCGGAACTCGCGCAAAGCTGGCTTGAGATCCGGCCCGATAACCTCGATGCAGCCTTCGCCCTGACACGGGAGATGATGCGCACCGGCCAGTGGTCAGAAGCGGAGGTAATCGCGGCGGCTCTGCCGGAGAACAGCGTCGATCTTCGTGCGCACATCATCCGGCTCGTCCTCGAATGCGCGGCGAATTCGCCCCGCCAATGGGACGTTCTGGCTCAGTTGCTGGCCGGTATACAGTCGAGCCAGATCGACCCGGCAGCGGCGCAAGAGCTGCTGCAACGGATCATCGCGGTACAACCGCCGAACGAGACGCTTCTCGTCCATCAGGGCGTGCTCGAAATCCATGCCGGCAATCCGAACGCGGCACGTTTGCTCCTGCATTCGGTGCGCCCCGAGGAGCCTGATGCGGCGTACATTGCCGCCGTCACCAGCGCTCGCGCGGCGCTGGCGTCTGGAGACGGCGTCTCGGCCAACGACGCGTTGCGCCAGGCGATCCAGCTGTTCGAGCAGCCCGACGTCGCCGAATTCGCTCGAAGTTGTCCGGTACTCCGCGCCCCCTATGACATGTTTTCGGTTGGCAAAGCCGTTGCCGGCGCGCTGCAACAGAGCGGCGAAGCGGGCGAGGCGACCACATTACTTGAACGGCTGGCCGGTCTGGCACCTGATCGGCAGGACCTGGCGCGCGCCTATGCGGACGCTCTCGCGCGCAGCGGCAAGCGTGAGGTCGCGATTGCTCAACTCGAAGAGATGCTGCGGCAGCACGAGCAAAAGGGCGAATTTGAAGCGCTTCAACTCACCGTTCAGGCGCTCCTGCAGATCTCACCGGGCAACCTCCGCTTGCGCGCTCGGCTGATCGACGAGTATATGAAGCGCGGCAAACTGCAGGAAGCGGTACAGGAGCGTTGGACACAGGCGCAGATTTTGGAACGTGCCGGGAGAATCGACGAAGCGGTCGAGCAATTGCTGCGGGCCGCCGACGTGGCGGCCGTCCTTGGTGACTACAAGAAGCTCGAAAGCATCCTGCGCTTGATGATCCGCATCCGACCGGACGACATGGATGTGCGCCATTCAGCCGCCACCAAATTCATCGAATTCGGTCAGATCCAGCTCGCCATCGAACAGCTCTGGGGCGTCGTCGAGATCTCATCACAGCAAAATAATCCGGACGATACGATCGCGGCGCTGCATCAGATCATCGCGCTCGGCCCACACGAGGTTGACGCATACCACAAACTCGGCGAGGTCCTGGCGTCAGTTGGCGAATATGCGCAAGCCGAGCGCGTCTATCGCCGCCTGATGACGCTTTTGCCCGACGATCCGGCCATCCAGGCGAAGCAATCCGCGCTGGCAGCCATGGCGAAGGACCGGCCCGCCTAGATTTCCTGCCGGGCCGCGCCGATAACGTCGCGTGATACAATTTGATGGCCAACGAGGGCGAAGCGAACAGCGTCACGGTGAGAGCATGCCCGAACTCCCTTGGATATTCACGCGACTTGATTTCCGTGCTGTCATTGACATTGTTTCGGTCGCGCTCATTTTCTTCTGGCTTCTCTGGGTCGCACAGGGAACTAGAGCCACACAGCTCATCCGCGGACTTGCCATTCTCATCATCGCCGTGGTCGGCGCCGCGAATATCTTTCATCTCACTGCGCTGAATTGGCTCCTCCTCCAAACGCTGCCGGCGTTGATCGTGGCCGTGCCGATTGTCTTTCAGCCCGAGCTGCGCCGCGCGCTGGAACAGCTTGGACATACCGGTTCGTGGCTCCGCCCGCCCTTTTCGTCGCAAAACGAATCGCAACTCGAAAAGAGTGTTGACGAGATTACCCGAGCAACGGTCCAGCTGGCGCGAAGACGCTACGGCGCGCTGGTCGTCATCGAGCGTGAAACCGGTTTGCAGGATTACGCCGACCGTGGTGTACCGCTCGATGCCACGCTGACTCGGCATCTCCTGATCAACATCTTTTACCCGAATTCGCCGCTGCACGACGGCGCGGTCATCGTTCGCAGCGATCGCATCCTGGCGGCCGGCTGCGTCCTGCCGTTGAGCGACAACGTCACCGGCGGGCAACTCGGCACGCGTCACCGTGCGGGAATTGGCATATCAGAAGAGTCGGACGCCGTCGCCGTCATCGTCTCTGAAGAGACTGGACGCATCTCAGTGGCACACAGCGGGCGGCTGGTGCGCGACCTTGATCAGGAACGACTCCGGCGCATATTGCGCACGCTGCTCAAGCTCGACCGTGGTGATCGGTCGAAGGAGCGCAACCGGCCGCGCAACCCACGGCCGCGCCCCGATGGACAGGATCGCGCGGCCGAGATGGAACGGATCGGCGATGATGCCGCTAAGACGCCTTCGAGTACTGACTAGCATCCGCCGGTTCTTCGATACCGGGAATCTGCTGCGGGCCGTCGTGGCGGTGATTCTCGCGTTCGCGCTCTGGGCCTGGGTTACAGCCGAGAAAGATCCGGAGATCACCCGCACGATTCCGTCGGTTCAGGTGACGGTTAAAGAGCCCGCGAAATCGTTGCAGGTCGTCGGTGATCTACCACGCGTTGAGATCCGATTACAGGGACCCCAGAGCCAGATTCAGTCACTTGAAACCGGCGATATCCAAGCTGATATCGATCT